>NZ_QHCT01000003.1:300000-497500 GCF_003545885.1 Leptospira stimsonii | reverse complement strand
GGGAAAGTTCGATCGTAGTCGCACTTTTGGTCCTGGGAAGTTTTGTTCTTTCGTTCAACTCGTTTTTCGAAAGTATCTTTATCTGTTTCGGAAATTACATCTCCTTGTCGTTTTGGAATCCGCTTCCGAATCTGGTGAGGCTACTCGTATTGTATGCGGCCGATCATCTTTCCCAAAGGGCTCTCGGGCATTTGGACATACTCGCGATATTTACCGCGTCTCCAATGTTCGTCTTGGTTCTATTCTTCTTTGTGTTTCCGAGAAACCAACTCTACTGGAGCGGAGCGAAGGAGCAGGTGAAGGAGATGACATCGACCCTGACTTCGTTCAACGGATACGCGTTCTTGGCGTCCATTTTCGCGATGATTTCGGATCGGATGGAAATCTTTTTTTTGAAGTGGTATCATTCTCAGGAATCTGCGGCCGTGTATGGAACCGCCTTACAATTGTTCAGCGGGTTCGTGATCTTATTTTCGGTGATCAATTCTCTCATCTATCCAAAACTATCCCGGCTCGTTGACTCCGAGGAATTTCCGAAATTTCTCTGGAAGTCTATGCTCCTCGCGGTCGGGATGGCGGTGTTGTTGTCTCCGGGATTTTTTCTCGCGGAGTGGATTCTCAACTTATTGTTCCGAGGAAAATACGCGGATTCGATCGGGGTCTTTCAGATACTCTATCCGAATTATATGTTACAACTCGTTTTTTCTCCGTTAGGAATCGCGTTATTCGCGCTTGGACAACCTCGGATGCTCGCGTTTCTTGCGCTACTCAGATTGGTCTGCGGACTTGTGCTCGCGAACGTATTGATACCCGAGTATGGGCCGACGGGCGCCGCATCCTCTTACTTTTTGGGTCAGATCGTATCCTGGCTCATTCTGACCGGATATTTCCTTGCATTCTTCCGAAGATGAGATTCGAAACACTTCTCTGAGAGGGAAGGATCGGGGCGGTTCCGCTCCGCGGACCGGGCTCTCCGCTCCAGTCAATAAATTCAAAAATTCTAAATTAGAAAAATCAAAAGTAACACGCAATTTATTGACTCCGCGTCGATCCCTACCGCAGATCCGAAACGAAAAAACGAATTGGCGAAAATTCGGAATTCTGCTCTGGATCGTATTGCCGATGACAATGATCAACGCGGAATCCTTTCCGGAATATCGACTCGATGATCTTCTTCTTTTACAGGAAGGAAAAAGGGACCTCAAAGGAAAAGGACGGTTTTCGTATCCCACAAAAGACACGGAGAAGATTGAGAAAAACGAGGATGTTTCCTCGCGATTCAACCCGAATCCGTCGACGAATTCTTCTTCTGCGTCGAATTTGGAAAATGCAAAGGATCCATATCCAGCGATGGTCGAAACGAATCGACCGAATTCCACGTTCTATGCAAACGCGACCTTGCTCTATCGGGGGCTGACTCAAGACGGAGGAAAACGGGAAGAACAGGCGCAGAGAAGTTTTTCGAGAGGAATCATAAGTCCCGAGTTTGGCTGGGTCCAGAAAAAAACAAACTTCTATCAGCAGATTCTGGTTTCTCCGTTTTTACAATACGAGGAAAGTTTGATCGGAACCAAAACGGTGACAAGAGGAGCGGACGGAGAATTTTTGTATCTAAGCGGTTGGGAAACTCCTTCCTGGAAACTCGGAGCCGAAGCGGGAAGGGGTTATCAAAGGCTCGATCGAAACGGTTTTCTCTTTGTGGGATTTTTAAACTACGGAGAATTTTTCGCACAGTGGAAACCTTTGGGACTTTCCTTCTCCGCGATCGGCGCTCAGATACAGGATTCGATTTTGTATTCCGAAAGAAATCGAAACGAATCTCCTCGAAGGATTTCCGGAACCAGTTTTTCCCTCTCCGATCATTATGGAATTCAGAACATTAGAATATTCTACTATATTTATCAAGAATCGAGACAAGATCCGGTCAAAGGTGATTGGTTTTTGAAGGAAAATCCTCTCCGTCCTTACGGTCGTTATCAATACTACGGATTCGAGTTTTCTTCCGCACCAAAGGCGGGTTTGAGTTTGGACTTGGACGGAATCGTGGTCAGCGGATTGCGGGAATACGGCCTGAACGCGTTTCAGAGTGATCGGACTTCCGTGTCGACTTTCGGATCCATGTTTGGAACGAAGTTAAACTGGCAAAGGCCGGAAGCGACGTATTTTATAGGGGGTCTTTATTCTTCAAAGGATCCGAATCTCCGAACCGATTCCGATTCCAACGGTTATTCCGGAATTCGAACGGACCCGCGGGGATACGGAGGAAAGACTTCCTTTCTTTTGATGGAAAGTCTGCTTCTCCAGGAAGGGACTGTATTCCGAGAAGACGGGACCGCTTCTCGACCCAATTTCGAAAACAAAGGACTTCAGCTCTTCCAAGTCGGAGCTCGTAAAACTTGGGAGAAACGATGGACTGCCCAGGCGATGCTTCTTACTTCTTCTTCTCCGATGGGAAGAGGTTGGGAGGGCATCGGAACGGCTGGGTTTCAATCAGAACATTCTTATATTCTAATGAGCCTTTCGTATGCGCTTGTCGATCCGCAAAAGCAGGAGAAAATTTTGTTCGATGAATGGACGAAAAAAGCGGACAAAAAGGAATATTCGCGGATTTATCTTTCAGCCGGTGTTTACTTTTGATTGTTGGGTTTCCACGGCCTTTTTAAGGGTTTTGCTAAAACGAACCTCGTTTCCGACCTCGTTGTAGATCAATTCATCCACGTTCATACGGACTAAAAAAATTCCCCTTCCGGAAAGGTGGCTTGCGTTCGGATCGGTGACGGGATCGGGAACCTTTGCCGGATCGAAACCCGCTCCGTGGTCTCTTAACAAAACGTAAATTTTCTGATTTTCAAAGCGAACTTCGAGTTGAACGACCTCGTTCAAGGCGTCGCAGATCTTATCGACGTGATCGAAATAGTTTACGTCCGAGGAAAGAAGCGTAGATTTCTTTTCGTAGTTGATTCCCGCCGAACCGTGTTCGATCGAGTTTCCGAGGAGTTCATAGAGTGCGAGTTTGATCGCGAGAATATCGTCCGTATGAATTCCGGGGATCAACGAGATCGACCGCATCACGAGATTGACGTATTGGTTTAGGTTTTTAAGGCTCGGTTTGATCGCGAATTGTTGTTTCGATTCGGTGAGTTGAAAGTGATTCTTACTGATCAACTCTTGGCTGGAAATAAATAAATTTTCGAATTTCTGGAGGGAATGACGGATCGCGTCCATTCGAAACGGTTTTATAAAAAAATCCACGGCTCCAAGGCGAAGCGCTCGGATGGAAACTTCGATGTCCTGGTTTCCCGTGATCACGATGAACGGAGTGTTGACCCCCATATCTCTGAGTCTGGAAACGAAGTCGATCCCACTCATCTTAGGAAGACGAACGTCGGTTACGATCAGATCAAAAGTGTGGTTTTTACTGATTTCGAGGGCTTCTTCGGCGGTTCCGGCGAGGGTAAGATCATGCAAAGAACCGAATATTTCTCGGAACAAATCTCGAATTACTTCTTCGTCATCTAAGAATAAGATTCGCATGGGACCATTCCGGAATCAAAAATTACATTTTCGAAATGGATCCGTCAAGAGATTATCACTCTAAATTGTCGAGTTTATCAAGATTATAATTTACAAGAATCTTCTGATTTAAGGATCGCAATTGATCTTTTTCAAACGTCGCAATCCGATTTCCCGAAAAACGAAAGACTACATACTCTTCTTGATTCTCGATTAAGATTTCTTTTAAGTCGGAAAGGGAACGAACACGTTTGTCGTTCACGGATTCTAAGATTTGATCCTGAAAATCGTGAAATCCCTGATTTTCTCCGTCCGGAAAAACTCGGCTGATAAAGACGAGGCGATTCTTTTCGGGATGAGACTTTTTGTTATACGATTCGTAGAGGTAGAGAAGTTTTTTATCCGAGTTTTCACGGTATTTGTCTCCGGATTCCTTCAAATAAGCGCCCGTAAGTTCCGTGAAAAACAAACCACCGGAGATGAAATACGAAGGAGGTTTGGTTCCCGACTTCGAGGGAATAAAAAAGAATTCTTCCGAATACGGCTTTAGATTGTATGAGATTTCCTTTCTTTTACCCGCGCGAAAAACTCCGAGAGTAATCTGAGTTCCGGGAGGGGAATGGTGGTGATTGTGAGAAAGGATTCTCGAATAAATTTCCTGACGATTCGGAGCCGACGAAAATTTCTGTCCGTTGATGCTATAGATCGCGTCTCCAGGAAATAAATTGTGAACCGGACCGATTCCTGGAAGCACTTCCGAAACCACAATTCCGAAGGAAGAATCCGGAAAATAGAAGTTTTTCTCGGGAACCGTAAGAGCGTCGTCGAAATAAAATCCTGGATGAGTGATCGGATTACTCGAAGCGCTGTGAAGAAAGGAACTCAGATACTCCGAAGGAATGTTCCATCGACCGTCCGAATAACCGCAGATTCCATTTTTTGAATATAAGAATTTTCTTTCATTTGAATCTTCTCTTTGGTGTTTGCTCATCCGAAGAATGGAGTTCGAGAAGTCCGGATTGGACCATTCCAATTTCTGGAAAAAATGGGAACATCCGGCTTGGTGTGAACCTAAAAAATGTGCTCGTCTTTTTTCGGAAAACTTTCCCCTGTGAGAAAAAAGGGCGAGCCCCGTTTCCGGATCGTGTTTGAAAATATACAAACGGGTTCCCGGTCTTGTCTCCGGGTTCATTTCGGAGAAGAGTGGAAATTCTCCGGGAGGAAGTAGCGCGAGGATAAAATCCTGATTTGCGATGATCGCCGGAATTTTTTTCTCGTAGTGCGCACCTTTCTGCCAAGGGTTTTGATGGGAGAATTTTCGGAAGTGAACGAGAATCGTCTCCGCAAATAACGAATCGGAAAGCGCAAAGCTTAAGAAAAAAACGAAAAGAACTTTTGAAAAAAAGGACTTCGATACGAATTGAGATAGGATCATTCGTCCGCCTCCGCGTCGAAACGCTTCTTAATACGAACATTGATCTTATCGATCGTTTCTTGATCGAGGACGATAGGAAGATTCACTCCTCGAAATTTCAAACTGATCGTTCCGCCGTAGAATTTTTTCCAGAGAGATTTGAAATCTTCCAGACTGGAAGGCGCACGATCGTTGATGGACTCCAAAATCTTATAACGATAACCAGAATACTTTGAGTTCAGCGGATCCGGATAAATTCCCGAAAGGATGATATCCCGGTCCGTGAATCGATAGAGTTCGTCCTGAATATAATAACTGTAGTGATAACGAAGGGAACTTTCCAAACGTTTAGAATCCCCTCCAGCGAGTGCGCGGTTCACCGGTTGGAATAAAAATCCTCCCGAAAGAAAACTCACCCCGGTTCCCTGTTGTCTATAAAGATCGAGTGAGGGAACACGTTTGAGAGTACCTTCGATCTTATAATTCTTTCCGTTCCGATAAAAGAAGATCTTCACCGGATCACCGATGAACTTGTTTTCGATCATTTCTCCGATAAAAACCCCGCTCGGATCCATAATTCCGCCTTCGTCGTTGAGATAGGCTTCGTCGATTTTATAAACGAAGTCCTCCGGTTTCAAAAGATCCGAAAAGGAAGAATCCGGATAAACGGTGTTGATCAGAATTCCGTTCAAACCCTCCGGAATCTTGAGATATTTTTTTAAGGAGGAAGAATAACCGTTTTGAAAACTAAAACCCGGAAACGGAAATCCGTGATAGGTTTCGTCTTCCACATCCTTTAGAAAATGATTGATCACCTCGGGAGGAATCAGATACGCAACGTTTCCTTGGGATTGACTGACCTGAAACGTAACGCCGGAAACTTTTCCGTTTTGAATCGCAGGACCTCCGGAATAACCGGGAACGATGTTCGCGTTGACACGGATCGCCTTTCTATAATCCAAACCTGTAAAGGAATAACGAACCCTTTCGAATCGGGAAACATTCCCGTTTTCTAATGTGATATTGTCGTCTCCCCCCGGATAGCCGAGTATGAGAAGGTTACTTCCGAGAGCAGGAGAGGAATCGGAAATCTCCAGCGGTTCGACGCCGTTGAAAAATTCCTCGTCTTCTATTTTTAAGATCGCGAGGTCGCAGTCGAAACCTAGGTGTTGAACGCTCGCCTTATAAAATTTACTGGAATTGAAATGTTTTACTTTGAGATAACTCGAGTTGGAAACGACGTGTGCGTTGGTAAGAATCCGGTTTCCCGAGATGATCATACCCGTACCGGCGTCCCGGGTGATGGACTTTTCGGAATAGCCGGATTGTTCTTCCTTTTCGGAAAATGTGTCGCTCCGGATGATCACGACGCTGTCGAGAAGGGCTTTGAGATCGGCTGAATTTCCGTTTTGAGCGGAAAGCGAAGATCCCAAAACAATACTTAAGAAAAGTAGAATATTCTGAAATGTATTTTTATTCATTGTAGATTTCCGCGTCTTGCCAGACGATTTTATCCGGTTCGATGGAATGGATTTTCAATTTTCCGAGATACTTGGCGCCTTCCTGGATCTGATCCGTGTCCTTGTCGTCCAGACGAATCTTTCCTAAAAAGTCGGATTTGATCCGGATAAAAGAATAGGGGGAAGAGGGAAGACAGCTCGCCTGAAACGAATAATACGTCGCCTTGTCCCAATAAAAATCGGAATCCTTTTTTAGAAAGATCAAAGGACAGGATGAATCGAAGAAGATTTCTTTTCCGGAGTTTAAGGCCCTTTTTGCCGGGTGTTTGGCGATGCTTAAGAAATACTGAAGACCAAAATTGTCCTTCGGATCTTTTTGAGGGCGGGGTTTATCGGAATGGATTTCCTGATTCGGTTTCTTTTTCGGATCCCAAGAGGAATGTTCTTCGACGCCGAGATCGTAAGACGGTTTTACTTCGAGATACGTTTTCTTACCGATCTTCAGCACTTCTCCAAGAGCGATTCTTTCCGGATTGTTTTTCCAAGAACTCCACTGAGAACCGAGATAGATAAAACCGGGAAATTTTTCCTCCTTACAACTGTAAGAGAGATAGATCACTTTTTCAAAACGACCGGATTCTTCAAAAACGCAAGGAGTGACCGGAACGGATCCGTGTTTTCTCTGGAAGGATCGAGCAAGCGATTCGGAAGGATTCTTTTGGAATTCTCTCAGGAAGGATTTGAATTCTTCTTGTACACTTCGGGTTGGATCGGGTTCGGCGGAAGTGTTTCCGACGATCGAGACCATTAAAAGTAGAATCCAGACAAAGAAGAATCGCTTTCTACGAAACGGTTTCGAAGAATCGGTTCTTAGAGTACGGCCTTTCCTGAATTCTCTTATCATTGTTAAGAATATCGGTTTTTGCTCCCCCAGATATTAAATCCCCTCGAGCAAAGAGATCGTTGGAAACAAATTCCGAATCGTTTTTTAGAATGGAATTCAAAGATTCTTCCGAAATCTGCTCCGAGAGGAATCAAAGAGGAAGATGAATTTTATTCTTCTCTTATGTCCCAAATTTCTGATCTTTTTTAAAAAAAAGTACATCGGAAATCTCAGGCTAAAAATAATGGTTAAATCCAAAGAATAAGACTCATTTCGATAGATAGGGTAGGTTTGCTTGTCCAGCTGGAATTTTATTAAAACTGATCTCAACGATAAAGACTTTTTGATCGATTGCCGTTCGTCTGCGGCGTATCAAGAATCTACTCTGAGAGGAGCGTATAGCTTTCCTTTTATTAAGAAGGCGTTCGCGTCGGATCCGGAATCTCAAAAAAAGATGACCGGTCCCATTGACGAAATATTGAAACTCATACAGAAAGAGGGAGCGACCCGTGTCATCGCCTTTGATGAAGGAATGGGGATGTTCGCATCGAGAATGGTTTTTCTTTTGAGAGCCGCCGGATATCAGAACGTGTTTCTCTATGGAAATCGTTGGCCTTCGCAGGGAGTGGCTCTGGAAAAAGGTTCGAAAGAAATGGAACTCGGACCCGGAGACAAACCGAAAAAGCTCGAAGGAGTCGTAGACAAAGCCTTCTTAGAAAAAAATCTGACTCGCCTTCAGATCTTTGATACAAGAACCCAAGAAGAATACGAAGGAAAACTTCCGCGGCTTACCGCGCCGGAACCGGGTTCTTTGTGCGGTCGTCTCCCCGGAGCATTTTTATGGGATTGGAGAATTCTCTACGACGGTCAAGGGAACTTGATCGAAAAAACTCAGTTCAATAAAAAATTGAGATCCTTTCCGTTTATGCCGGAACGAACCACGGTGATTTATGATTACAACGGCGCGAGATCTTCACTCCTCGCCTTGATGTTACGCGAAGTCGGTTATCTCGACGTTCATACCTATCAAGGTTCTTGGTTCGAGTGGAGAAGATCCAGTCTTCCAAAACAAGCCGTTTCCGTTTATGGACAGAGCGGGTCCAGTGCGGCCGCACCGAGAGTGGGTGGAACCGATCGTAAATCATCTTAGATAAGAATTTCTAAGAATCTTTTCGAGGTAAACGAAAGTTCGTTTCGAAAGAAAGATTGTAAAACAAAAAAGGATTCGGTAAACGAATCCTTTTTTTATAGGAGAACCACAGATTTGTCGTTTGTGTTTCCATCGAAAATCTTCTCAAAATCAAAAAAGAAAATAAAAATCTTTTTTTGAGAATTTTAATCGTTGTGTGAGTTCCCACAAATTACTTTTGTCCGAACTTCAAATCTTTCGTAACATCGAAGATCGTGTGAGTTCCTACATTTTGGTTTCCTTCGGGGGATCAAAATAAAGTTCACTGAGTTGCGGATTCCCTCCGCCGATTTGCAAAACTTCAGATCTTTCGTAACATCGAAGATCGTGTGAGTTCCCACATTTTGGTTTCCTTCGGGGGATCAAAATAAAGTTCACTGAGTTGTGGACTTCCCTCCGCCGATTTGGAAAACTTCAGATCTTTCGTATCATCGAAGATCGTGTGAGTTCCCACATTTTGGTTTCCTTCGGGGGATCAAAATAAAGTTCACTGAGTTGCGGACTTCCCTATGCCGATTTGCAAAATTTCAGACCTGCCGTAACATCGAAGATCGTGTGAGTTCCCACATTTGGAGTTCTTTCGGAAAGAAGCTTGGAAATAAATTAGAACTGGATTTTTGAGAGATCCCTGATACTTCGGTAGTATCTTTTTACCGGGAGTTTCCATGTTCTTACGGTCGTTATCGATTCTTGCGCTTCTTTTTTGTTTTTCCTTTTGCAATCGTCCATTCACAAATTACACCAGGCTTTCGCTTCCGTCGGAGAAACAATTCCGTTTTGGAAAAGGATTCCAAGCCGTTCAAAAAGAGGAAGTCTTGGAGATTCGCTCCTCGCAGGGAATTTTTCTGGAACTCTCTTTGCGATCTCCTTTCTTATCCGCGGCCAAAGGAGAACAGAAAGTAAAATCGAAGTTCGCCTCTTTTCATATCGACGATCGGATTTTATCCCGCTGTAATTCCCAGAGTATAGATTCGATCCTCGCTTCTGAAAAAGAACTGAAAATTTCGGGAAAACTCGAAGGAGAAAATTGCAAGAGCGACTATGAAGTTCGGTTTCTACCGTTAGACGAAACCGCTATGGACTTCCATGTTGTTTTTTCCGATTCTTCATTGAATCGAACGTTTTTTCGAATCCTTTCCGAGGAATCCGAAAACATTTTCGGTCTCGGGGAACAATTCACACATTTCAATCTAAAAGGAAGAGCTCCGTTTTTGTTCACGGAAGAACAAGGACTGGGAAGGGGAGATCAGCCGATCACGGCGGGTGCGAATCTGACTGCGGGAGCGGGTGGAAACGAATATTCCACTTACACTCCGATACCGTTCTTTCTGACTTCCGGAAACCGTTCTCTCTTTTTTGAAAACAGTTCGTATTCCATCTTTGATTTTTCCAAACCGGAAGAGATCACGATCGAATTTCGAGAGAACGGTTTGAAAGGAACGATCTGGAAAGATGTTACCCCGACCAAACTCCTTCAGAAATTCACGCAGAAGACGGGGAGGGTTCCGATTCTTCCGGATTGGGCGTATGGAACTTGGTTCGGAATCCAAGGCGGAAAGGATGTCGTTTTAAAAAGAATCGAAGAAGCTAAGAAGGCGGGAAATCCGATCACGGCTCTTTGGATCCAGGATTGGGTGGGAAGGAGAAAAACGAGTTTCGGCTCCCAGCTTTGGTGGAGATGGATCTCTGACGAAAAATCATATCCCGATTTTAAAAAATTCTGCAAGGACTTAAACGCACAAGGGATTTCTGTATTAGGATATTTGAATCCTTTTCTAGCAAATGAAGGACCTCTTTTTGAAGAAGCGGTTAAAAAGAATTATATCGTAAAAGATAAGAACGGAAAAGACTACGAAATTGCGACCGCGGGTTTTCCGGCATATCTACTCGATCTTACAAATCCGGAAGCCGTGAAGTGGATCCAAGGAATCATCCAAAAAAATCTGATCGGCTCCGGTCTTTCGGGTTGGATGGCGGACTTTGGAGAATGGTTGCCTCTCGACGCCGTCCTTCATTCCGGAGTGAACGCCGAACTCTATCACAATGTGTATCCGGTCGAGTGGGCTCGTATCAATCGAGAAGCGATTCTACAAGCGGGAAAGGAAGGGGAGGTCGTATTTTTTACTCGGGCGGGTTATAGCGGATCGATGAAACATTCCACTCTTTTTTGGGAAGGGGACCAGATGGTGAGCTGGGGAGAACACGACGGTTTGACCTCGGCGCTCACGGGTCTTCTCTCCGGGGGCCTTAGTGGAATCTCTCTCAATCACAGCGACGTCGGCGGTTATACGACGATCAACAATCCGATCAGAGACTACCACCGTTCAAAGGAGTTGTTTCTACGTTGGGCGGAATTGAACGTATTCAGTCCCGTTTTTCGAACACACGAAGGAAATCGTCCCGAAAAAAATCATCAGGCTTACAGCGACGAAGAAACGATCCGAGAATTTGCGAGATACGGAAAGATGCACTTCGCATTGAAAGAATATCTGCAAAGCCTCGTCAAAGAAGCATCACTTACGGGTCTTCCCGTTGTTCGCCCCTTGTATCTGCACTACGGAAATGACCGCAGAACGCACGAGATCAAAACAGAATTTTTGTTAGGCGAAGATCTCTTGGTTCTTCCCGTTTTACAAAAAGGGGAAACGTCCGTAAGCGGATATCTTCCCGATGGAGAATGGGAGCATCTCTGGTCCGGAAAAAGTTACTCCGGAAAACAAGAGATCGAAGTGGAAAGTCCTTTGGGAAGTCCCGCGATCTTTGTAAGAAAGAATGGGGTCTGGTCGCAAAAGTTGAAAGCCGCCCTTTCCCCTTTCAAACGTTAAGCGAAGAAAAAAAAGTTTGCGGTTCCGAAATTGTAAAAGCCGCAAATAAGATAAATTGAATATTCTTGAGTGATGTAATGAAGCTTACTTTTTTTTTCCCAATATTTACGCTCTTCTTGATTTCTTGTAGTACGCGAGGAAGCGAGTCGCAAATTCATATCGATTCCGGAAACAAATTCGATAAAAAGGGAAGACTTGCGTTTCAAATCGAAAGATCGGAAGAACTAAATTCCGTGATACGGATCTCGATGATGAAAAAAGAATCCTATCTTTCCAACGGAAGAGTTTTTAAAGAAGAATTATCGATCACCGATCAGTTTCCGGAAAAAACGATGACGATCGATCTTCCGGAAGGGGATTATGTGGGTTCGATTCGGATCGAATCCAAAAATTCATACGCTCCTTTCAAAAATCGAATCTATTCGACGACCGTCCTCTACTTCGACGAAAAGAAGAGTTCCTCATTTCACGCATCCGAACCATCCGAGTTTCTCCCACTGGACGCACATCTCAAAATGAAACATCCGGGCTATAACGAATACTTTGGATATCAAAACCGGGAAACCTATTACGAATATTCTCCTTTGGAAATACGCCTCGGCTCCGAGAGAAAATTTTTCGTAAAAGAATTGAGGGAAGAAAAACTGAATCTGAAAAAAACAGGACTCATTTGGGCTTGGTTCGGATTGGCTGTCACCAACCCGGCCTTCTATCCCGGGATCTACGCCGCGGTCTACGGAAGTTTCTTCTTGGGACCGGTGATTTTCGGTGTCGCGATCTACGATCGTAAAACGGAAGTTGCGGATCGAGATGAAACGAAGGCTCAAAAAGAGGCTTTTCACCTGACCAAATCCGAAGGGCCGCGGTAAAAGAGACGTTTAAATATATTCACACGTTGATCGATTAGAAGCCCGCCTTTCGTTTGTGATCTCTCAATCCAGGACCGACGGTCCGGAACTCCTCTCTGTGACATCGAATCACTTTCAAGTTTATAGAAGTAAAGGCTTTTGAAACACGAGAACTGTTTCTCGATAAAGAATATCTTGGACATACGATTGAGAGCAATTTAAGAAAAAGAAAAATTCGATATAGGATTCCAAATAAAAAGAATACTAGAACATCCGAAATTATCCGCCCTTAAAAAGTTTCGATGGGTCGTTGAGAGAGTATTTGCTTGGATTCATTCTTTTCGGGCTTCTAAAACCGGCTGGGAATTGAAAGAAAATGATAATATAGCCATTCTCAAGAATGCCTTACTTTTTTTTAAGAATTGATTTAGAGAAGTTTTGCGACGAATTCTGACAAGAATTCAGGTTTTGTTCGTTAGGCGAAACAGCCTAAACTCAGTAGAATAATTTATTTACTAGAGTTGACTTCAGAGGGTGAATTAAAAAACTATAATTAAATAATATGATAGAAACGAAAAGGCTTCGTATAATGCCGTTAACTTACGACCAACTAGTAAAGTATACAAAGTGCGATAACTCTTTAGAAGATGAGTTGCAATTGAATGAAACTTCAAGGACAATTTCTCCTGAATTAAAAGAAGCTTTTGAAAAAACGATCCTCCCGAATGTAGCCAACAAGAGTAAAAACTATTTATTTTCCACACTTTGGACAGCAATTTCAAAAACAGAGAATAAAATGATCGGGGACTTGCTTATAGTTGGAGAACCGGACGCAGAAGGTCAGATTGAAATCGGTTACGGAACGTATGACGAATTTCAAAACAAAGGATTTATGACTGAAATTGTAAGTGGAATGATTGGATGGATTAGAATGCAACCAAGCGTGAAATCAGTCGTCGCTTCGACTGAGAAAACGAATGCGGCCTCTTATAAGGTCCTTGAAAAAAATAATTTCATAAAAATCGGAGAGACCGAAACTTTATCGAATTGGAAGTTGATTTTAGAAAAGTAACAGGCATTTAGGTTAGAAATAGAACGGCTTTTGGCTTGATCGCAAAAGGAAGTTTATCTCAATTTTTAATCTTGCGAAAAATATGGACGCTCTTTCCAAATTGAAAGCGGATCTCTAAAAATATAGACAGTAACGTATCTCATAGGGGCCGGTAATGTAAACACGGTGCGGAACGCGAAAAATGATTCTTTGGGATCGAGATCTAAATACGAAAAAAACGGAACAACGAGGTTTTTTCATTGAAAGCGATGGATAGTATATTCAAAAAGTTGCATCCATTTTGGAGGAACGATTTGATCGCGAGGTTTTGTTCCGGTTTTGGAAGGGTTCTCAATAAGAATCCGCTTTTTTTATCGATTCTTTTTTCTTCCGCATTGACCGCTCAGGAATTTAAAACCGGAGTGCACTTGATCAATCGGGACAAAGTATCTCATACGATCGTTTATACGGAAAGTATGAGTCCGTCTTCTAAGATTTGTTTCGTAAAGAAGTCTACAAAGGCAATGAAAAACGGAATCGTCCCGGTTTCTCAGAGGGAGAACGTAAAAGGTTTTCGGATTCTTTCCAGGGAAAACGATTCGAAGAAATTTCAGACGATCACAACGGCAGTGATTGAGGCGGGAACGACCCTTTCCTGTTTGAGTATGGAACTCGATTCTCTTACTTTCGGAAAAGAAGGATGGAATCAAAAAATTAAGGATCAAACTCTGATTATAGAAAACGGAAGTCTCATGTTTGGAAAAAAGTAGAAATTATATTTCACTCGTTTCGGAGATTGTTTCTTTTTAGGAAAACAAGAACGTCCAAAGTTGAGGTTCAAACGTTTTGAAATTCTTCAAAACAAATGACCCTTAAGAATTATCGAATTTTCCACTAAAAAGGTAAAAGGGTTTATCCAAGGGTATCATTATCCGAAGAACGAGCGGTTTGATTCTTCCATTGACAACGAAAGCGAGTTGCAAAGAGTCTAACGCATACATGGATTCGACTTTGGAAAAGCAAAAAACACCGATCGTCTTCTTTGACGGAGTTTGTAATCTCTGTAACGGAACCGTCCTATTCTTCTTGGATCATAACCCGGAAAAAAATCTTCGATTCGCGAGCCTACAATCTGCGTCTGCGGAGCGGATTCTTGGAAAAAAAGTTCTCCCGAACGATTCTCCATCCTCCGTTCTCTTTTTGGAGAATGGGGTTCTTTACGAAAAGTCGACGGCGGTTTTGAAAATCGCGATTCATCTTTCCTTTCCCTGGAGCCTGGCCCCAATGTTTCGATGGATTCCCGCGTCTTTACGGGACGTCGTTTATGATTGGATTGCAAAAAATCGATATCGGTGGTTTGGAAAGAGCGAAGCTTGTAGAATCCCGAGTCCGGAATACAAATCCCGCTTTTTAGAATCCGAATAACAGAACGATTGTCTCGTTCTTTTTGCAACGCATCAATTCAAAAAGAAGGAGGCGGCGTTTACCGCTTTCCTTTTTCTTCCGAAGAAGGTCGCGTCCGCAATTTTTGAACAATTCAGAAAAACCTTTGGAAAAGTAGGAACTCCTTCTTTCCCAAATAAGAATCAAATCTCAATAGCAAAGTCTGGAATCCTAAAAACGAACCAAATACTCTGAAATTTGAACTATACTTGTTAAAATTCATGAAATCTATATAGAATCATTCTGTATCGTTCATTCTTGCTCGGGGAATCCGGTCGAAAAATCCTTGAATGGAATCCCCAGACGGGAAGACTGACTTCAGAAGTTGTTTTCCGTTGCCGAACATGGAAATAGGCCCCGGACACCGAGGCTCTTGTTGGCGACATATTTGGGAATCTACAATATGAAAAGAAAAACTGGCTACATACTGGCGGGATTGCTTGTTCTTGGGCTCTTGTTCAGCATCAAATCCTTCGCCAATACGAATTTAGAAGAAATCAAATTGGACAATCAGTATCTTCAGACCTACAGAGGCACGGAAGGAATCTGGATTGTCCCCAATCGTGTGAAAGAATCTGTGAGCGACCTGGTCCACAACTTTGGAACCACGGAGCACGAGATCAAACGGGTCAACGGAATCCCGGACAACGAAAGAATTCCGGTCAACGAACCCGTATTCTTCCCTTATAACGAAAATTATACGAGAAGTCTCCTTCTCGAGGACAAAGGAAGAGAGATTCTTCGCACCGACCAGAGAGAATTTATCTGGCCGATCAGCTTCAAACATTCCTTCGTAACTTCTCGTCTGGGAAGAAGATGGAATGCGATGCATTCCGGAGTGGATATCGCCTGTCCTACCGGATCGATCGTCATCGCGGCGGCGGACGGAGTGGTTCTGGAATCCAAAAAGGACGGGGGATATGGAAATAAAATTCTTCTTTCCCATCCCGGAATCAATCAGATCAACACTCTCTACGCTCACAATTCTCTTCTTTATGTAAAAGAAGGGGACAAGGTTAAAAAAGGGCAGATCATCGCTCTTTCCGGAAACACGGGACATACGACCGGTCCTCATCTTCACTTCGAAGTCCGCTATCAAAACGTAGTTTTAAATCCGGAACACTACCTTCCGGTCTTTCAATCATCTTCCGAGGGTCGTGTTGCGATCGCGCGGGAGACCATCGAACCCTAAAGTGTCCATTCGCCGGGATTTTTGGAATCCGGATCTCTTCGAAACCCTTTCCCGGCTTTCTCCCGGGAAAGCCGCATTCGATTTTGATAATACTCTTGTAAGAAACGATTTTGGGGAAGCCGTAATGGAACTCTTCCTTTCGCAAGGAGTTCCGGCGTATCAAAAAGACATCGCTTCTTTCTTTTCGGAGAAGAATCGGGAACGAATTCTCTCTTCAAGATTCAAAGATCCTCTCTTGTTCCGTTCCCTCGTTTTAGAGGAATACGACTTGATCCAAAGAGAATCGGGTTTGGAAGCTTCCTATCGCTGGAGCTCCTGGATCTTTTCCGGACATTCTCCCGAGGAATTAAAGACGATTTCCAGGTCGGTCTGGAATCAGCACTCAGGCGATTCCGATTCACTTTCCGTAAAGATCTACGAACCGATGAAAGAATTGGTACATCACTTACAAACTTCCGGTTGGGACGTTTGGATCGTGACCGCTTCTCCTCAAGAAATCATCCAATCCGTTTCTACCCTTTTTGGAATTCCGGAAGAAAAGGTTTTAGGAATGCAACTTTCTCTTGAGGATGGAATTCATTCTTCTCAAATTTTAGAACCGTTTACGTATGGAAAGGGAAAGGTGGAACGTTTTCAAAACGCAGTCGGTGCGTTGCCCGTTCTCGCCTTCGGAGATTCCGTAAACGACTTTCCTCTTTTAGAATCAGCGAAACTCGGAGTTTTTTTGGATCGAGAAAAAGGAACCGTCCCTCCGCAGGGAACGAAGATCCAAAGTCTTCGAGGATGGAACGTTCTCGAAGGAGTTTCGATCTGAAGTATGAATACGGATCCGAAGGGAGTTTTGGTTCTTGTTTCCGTCTCTCTCGGAAATCCGGGTGACCTAACACAGAGAGCCAAAGAAATATTAGAACATTCTGATATACTCATAGGGGAAGAATCCAGAACGACTTCCACTCTTCTCAAATCGCTATCCATCGAAAAGGAATTCTTTCTCTGCAATGAACATTCCACTCCGGAAGACATTCGCGTTTTGGGAGAAAAGGTGATCGGTGCCGATTGCACCGCCTTGATTTCGGACGCCGGAACTCCGGGGATCGAAGACCCGGGCAGGGAACTCGTCCAAGAAGTTTTGAGAAGAGGAGGAACTGTCAAGAGCGCACCCGGTGCCATTGCTTTTGGGGCGGCTCTTAGCATTTCCGGATTCAAAATTTCTCCTTTCACATTCTGCGGTTTTCTTTCCAGGGAATCTCCGGATCGTAGAAAAGAATTGGGTCGATATTTGAAATTGGGACATACGCTCGTTTTTTATGAAACTCCGTATCGTTACAAGGCCGTCCTTCACGATCTTGACTTTGCTCTGAAAGAAGCAAAGGAAGACAGAAACGTTTTTCTTTGTTTGGATCTCACCCTAGAATCCGAATTTCAATTTCGCGGTAAAATTTCCGAACTTCTAAAAAATCTGGATTCTCTTCCGAAAGGAAATCCTGTAATCGTCGTTTCCCAGAGAAAGGGTGGACCGGTTTTTAGGAAGGACCCAAAAACGTTTCCTAAAAAGAATTCTCAAAAACCGAAAAACAAAAGATAGTTTTTGATTCAAGGGATTACTTTGTTTGAAATAGAATCGTATCCATCCAAGAAAATGTTAGAATAAGAATATTACATATCCGCCATGTCGATCGTTTTTAAGAATTGAGCTCTATTTTGGAATACGGATTCCTCGATCGGAAAGGTCGAAATTTCGGAAACTTTTTGACACTGCGGATTTTTTTCCGAAGAAAACGCTGTGCGTTCTTGTGTTCGAAAGATTGGAAGAAATCCGATTTCCCTTTTCGCATTCTTATTCTTTGGCGTAAACAAGGCGAAAATTTTCACATTCGAGTTTTTTAATACGTTGATTCTAAAAACACCCGAAGGTTCCACGTTGCCGTAGCTCGTTCCGAAATAATCGATTCCAACTCCTTGGATCAAAAATTCTTCCGGATTTTTTGATAGGATT
Source organism: Leptospira stimsonii (assembly GCF_003545885.1). NCBI lineage: Bacteria > Pseudomonadati > Spirochaetota > Leptospiria > Leptospirales > Leptospiraceae > Leptospira > Leptospira stimsonii. The sequence continues at coordinate 479,686 of NZ_QHCT01000003.1, read as the reverse complement.
CTTCCCGTGACACAGGTAAATTCCGGTTTCGGTTTGTCGAAGTTCCACCAGCCTGAGGAATCGATTTTGGAATAGATTTGAAAAGGAATCGTATCCGATCCTTCGATTTCGGATATCGCTGTGCTTTCCCGGTTTTGGGAAAGCAATTCCCAGTTTCCCTTCGTATAACGATATATGTTGGAACCGTTTGGATCCGATAAGGCTACCATTTCAACGGTTAGATTTTTTTTGGGTTCGATTCGTTTTCCTTCCTCGTCATAAAAAGCGAGATAAAACATCCCCGTTGATTCTAAAAGTAAATTTGGTCCAATTTGTGTGGGAACTCCCGCAAAAAGAAAATCGGAGTGTTTGTTTAAGATCGTGATCCTTGTTTCCACTTTTTTAGAATGGGAAAAGGCTCCGGCGGGGATTGTGAGTTTAAAATTTCCGGCGTCTATGACGGTTTCCCTATTAGAAAGGAAGGATTGTATGAACGGTTTTAGAATAGAAAATCCAAACGTGCTGGGGTTTGAAGTCGATTTGGAAATTTCCCAGCGCTCTTCTTGTTTTGTTAGTATTTTGTTTCGTTCCTCTTGGCTCAAGTTGGGATCACTCGGGTCTTGCGCATCCATCCCCGAGACAAGAAACAAGGATAAAAAGGATAAATACACTGTAAGTCGTTTCATACGTACGTTATCGATTTTTACAAAACAAACTTGAGAGGTGTTCTAATTTCTCGCGCGGATTTCGAACTCTCTTCATGCTCCGATCGGATTTTTTTTAAAAGAAAGGGTCGGTTGAAAGATCGCTCATAGCGTATTTCATTCGAATGGAAACGAATCAGGCGCAAAAAACCGAGCTTTTCCAAACCCTCTCGATAAGACGAAAAAGAAGGGCTTTGAGGTCTCAAAGGATCAAGGATTTGTTCTTAAATCGATCTAAAGAAGTCTATCAAAGCATTAGAATTTCTTTAAATACTCTGGCATTTCCGGTAAAGTGTTTTCCGTCCAAACCCAATCGCCCACGAGTGAAACGATAGGAGCCGATTCTCCATCCAAGATAGCGACTAATGCTTTTTTTAGATCGTTTTGAGACGTTAGGCGAAATGGAATATTCGGAAATTTGGAGGTAAAGGAGGATTCCTCTTGTTTTGCGACGTATTGAAGAAAAAAATCAGGAAAACTTAGACCCGATTCTTTTTGTTTTTTAAGAAGTTCCTGTAGATCTTTGTCTTGCGATTTTTTCCCCATTCTCTGGAGGATGATCGTAATTCCCCGAACACTCTGACTAAAAAACGAACCCGCGCGGATGATCTTTCGGTGAGGCGGATTTTGAATCGCCCATTCTTCCATCTTTCTTTTGATAAAAGCAAGAGAACCGTAGAACGGTTGAAGATGCGGCCTATAGTAGTAAGCGGAATAGCCTACGCTCAGATTCGGTTTCAATTTTTCTTCGATCGCAATCATCGGATCCAAACAAAATTTCGCGGCATCCTTGATATCGTTTTCCGGTGTTTCGGAAACGGGATAACCCAGGTTTCCCCTGGCGGGAGTGTATACAAAAAGGTCGATCTTCTCGATACCATTTTTTTTCAAACCATCATACAAAAGTTCAAGAGAAACTTTCGGATCGTCCAAGTTGATTTTTGTGATCGTTAGATCTGCTTCTGGAAGGGCCGAATCTTTGCTTGTAGTGGCGATGACCTTCCATTCTTCTTTGTTTTTTTCTGCGAATTCCCGAACCGCTTCGACCGCACTTTGTCCGGCGACTCCGCTCGTTCCGATGATGAGTGCATTTTTTAACATGAAAATTCTCCGTTCGCAGGAGATAGTTCTCAAGAAGTGTTCTTTGTCTTTCTATTTTAAGGAGAATTCGGAAAAAAGAGAAGCATCGATCGATATCCCTTCTAAGAATTTTTGGAAGTCTTGCGGAGGAGGACAGAGAATTTTTTCTTCGACTCCCTCCCTTTCAAAAAAGGAAACTCCTAAAGCGTGTAATAGCGAACGTTTGGCTTTCGGGAATCCTCGAAGATTCGGCTTTGTATTTTTGTTTTTTTCACCTAACGAAGATTTATCGGAAAATCCATAGACCTGATCCCCGACGATCGGAAACCCTTTTTCACTCAGATGAAACCGAATCTGGTGTCTTCTTCCGGTATGAAGTTTTGCAAGAAGGACGGAATAGTTTTCTTTCGAATTCCGTTTTAATACGACGAATTCGGTTACCGCCTTGTCTCCTCCGGAGAACACTTTTTTGACCCTTTTGTTTCCGTCCTTGAGATAACAGGTTTCCGTAAAACGATTCTCGGGAATGATTCCCGATGCAACGCAGAGATAAATTTTTACGGAAGTTCTTAGAATTTGATCGGCTTCCTTGTTTTTTTCAGGATTCTTACAAAAAAATACGAGACCACTCGTATCCAGATCGAGTCGATTTACGGTTCTTAAAAAAGGAAGAGCGAGTTGATTTTGAAGGAGATCGGAGAAGTTTTCTCTTTTGGAATCCTTGGTTGCGTGGACCGGAATCCCGGAAGGTTTTTCGGCGAAAAGAAAAAAATCCGATTGGTAGAATATTCTAAAATTGGAATGTTCTTTAGGCATTCTTCTGTCTTAGGTCCAAGAGAGAACTCCTGAAATTTTTTTCGTCTTTGAGAATGGAAAAGAATGTCCGGTCGGTCGTCTCCACGATGCGCACCGCCTTCCCGACGAGTTCTTTTCCTTCGGAGGTTAGGAACAAACAATTGGCCCTCGAATCCGCAGGATCCTGCTTTCGTGTCAGAAGTTTTTTGGATTCCAGACTACGAATCACTTTGGAGGTCATCATCACGTCGGTCTTCGCGTGTTCAGCGAGTCGGACTTGTGTCGCTTTTTGGCCCGCTTCTTCAAACCAAGCTAAACTCGCGAGAAGAACAAATTGAACGTGCGTTAGATCCAGGCTGAGCAAATTTTCCCGTATTTTCTTTTGCCAGAGATTTGTGATCTGCCAAAAGAGAAAGCCCGTGCTTTCTTCCGCTTTTTCTTCTTTGAATATGGATTTGGATTTCATAACCTTCTTCTCGAGCGTGTTTCATCCTAATTTTCGAACTCGGGTTGTAAAGTGGGATTGTTTTTCCATTTCTGCGAACCGGACGTTGGAACTCCGGCCGTGGTTTTCCCAGATGGAAATTGAAGGGAAACTTCCCCAGGGAGTATTTTTGGTGGTATTCGATCGATAAAATTGTCTCGTTTTTTTGCATTTCACACTTTTCCGATTTGAATTCTTGCCATAGAATTCTATCTATTTGGTATTGGCTTAATAGAATCCGCACAAACCACTTTATAAATATTTTTGAGAAAAAGAATCCTGTATGTTGTTATTTTATAAGAGGCGAATATGAAAAGGGCGTTACCGAGCATCATTCTGACTCTGTTTTTTTCCTCTTGCGCACAAGCAGATAAATTCAGTTTGGATTCTACAAATCCTCTTGCCATTTTAGTCCAAATTGGCTGGACGATTGCTTCCATTCCTTCCAATGCCGATTCCGAATTGCGCTTTGTCGCAGTCGGAAGCAATTGTTCTTCCTGGACGAGCTCGGACGGTAGCAATTGGAAATTCAGTAATTCCCGCTTTCCTGGATGTGTGGATGGGGCCGTTTCCAGCGTGACCTTTGGGAACGGGACCTGGGTCGCCGTAGGAGCTCTTACTGCCAATGGAGGTTGTTCGATTTGGTCGAGCAAAGACGGAGAGACATGGGCTAAAGCAAACTGTGCGGCGGGGACGGTTTCCGTCAGCGGTGCGCCGACCTCGGTCGTTCGAAACCTTTATACGGTCACCTTCGGGGGAGGTTTTTTCTTTGCCGCGGGAGAACATATCGCTTCTCAGACCGGCGTCGGTTTTTACGGACAGATTTCAAGCGACGGTTCTACATGGCAGTTTCTTTCGATTCCCGATGGATCCACTTATATCGGATCCGATTATTATTTTTCTAGTTCTTACAGTTCCGTCCATTCGGAAGTTTATTTTAGCGGCTTGCACAATGTGAATCACGAAGTAGTTCAGATGTCTGTGCCGTCAACAGCAAGTGCTTCGATTTCTATCGCCACTGCTTCTACTTTTAAGACGGGAATTCTCGCCCTCAAATCCGGGAAGATTTTGGTTTACGGAGGGAATGATGATACCAATCCCACCGCGAGTATTACAAAAATAGCAAATACGATCGCCGGGATCGGATCCAGTGCGACTTTGAATACGGGTGTTCCCGGTTTTATCCAATCGGCAGTCGAAGGAACGGATAAGATCATCGTCTTCGGAAATCAATGCACACTCGATTATTACGATCTGACCGCTCAAGTTTGGCACCCGCCGGTCGGAGTGCCTGCTCCGGAAATGTCCAACTGTTCCCGTTTGGATTGGTTGTCTTCCTCGTACAATTCTTCATTGAATTTGTTTGTCGCAGGGGCTCGGGTAACCGGAAGTATTCCAACCGCATTCAGTTATTCTAAAACGGGACTTCCCGGGGATTGGTCAGTCGTTTCGCAACCGGATGCGGGCTCTCCTGGACCAAGTATATTAGGAATTGCTACTAAATAGATAGAAACAAAGAATCTCGAGTAGAGTTCACAGTTTTTTATCTTCGCGATGGGAATGGTCACTGATTCAAAATGATTCGTAAAATGAACGTTTCGATTTCGATTTTTCTTCTTTGCTCTGTGTCTTGCGCCGAGGCGCACAAATTCAGTTTCGATTCTTCCAATCCTTCCGCGATCCTCGGGCAAATCATATGGAGCCTTGCATCTTCGAACACGGAAAAATATCCGTTTGTAGCCACCGGAGAATCCTGTGCGTCCTGGTATTCTTTGGACGGGAACGTTTGGTCTTATAGTTCGACTCGCTTTCCATCCTGCAACGGAGGTAGCATTCGTTCCGTGGCATACGGAAATAAGACATGGGTTGCGGTGGGTACGTTAAGCCCCGGTTCTGGGTGCGGACTTTGGTCAAGTCAGGATGGAGAATCTTGGACTCGTTGGACTTGCGCGAACAACGGGGGAGGGAATTCGAATTTTCAACTCTCCTCCGTGACTTTTGGAAACGGAACGTTTTGGGTGGGTGGAGAAAAAGAAGGAGCAGGAACGAGCGTTCCCTTTTACGGATTAAAATCCACGGACGGCGTTTCCTGGCAATACTTTCCGATCGATACCGGTGGGGCGAACAATACTCCGGACTCCGCGAATACGACATCGTTTGACGGTGTTCATTTGATGGTCTATTACGGTTTTACCAATTCCGTTACGGGGAATATTTCCAAGTACGACTCGGATAAGGGCACTTGGTCTCAGAACGGAGACGGTGACATTCTTCCGAATATACCGAGTAGTAAGAAGAAGGTATTCGCTCTAAAATCCGGAAACGTCATTTCCTACGGTGACGACGCGAACGGAGGAGGTGCCCTCAGTGTTTTTAACGGAACACTTTGGGGACCTCAAACCGCAACGACAACTTCTACGCGAATCAACACGATTGTTGAAGGTGAGGATCGAATATTCGTCTTCGGAAACGTATGCACGTTAGACTACACTTCCGATCCGAGCGGACTTTCGGGGTGGATCGGTTTTTCCGGTACACCGATTGAAGTCGGCGGTTGTCTCGGGTTACACTGGACAGCGGCGACTTACAATGTCGGATTAAAATTAATTGCGTTGGGATCCACTGGAACGGGCGCAAGTAATCCTTCCACGTTTGCCGTTTCCTCAACGGGAGCTCCGAATGATTGGAAATTGATTCCGATCACTCAGAGTGGAATCCCGGGTCCTTCCGTCTTGTCGATCGCGGCCAAAACAAACTAAAGATTTTTGGTTTGAAACCGAAAACCGCATTACGCGGCTTCGGCGAGTCTTGCGAGATACTTCATTGCACCCGGTAATTCTTCCCGAATCTTATTCCCGATCACTCTGGAAAACAAGAAGGAAAGCGGACCCGAAAAGGTAACCGTATGTACAAACTTGGTTCCGGAATTGGTAGGAATTAACTCGTGTCTGAATTCGAGTTTGCAGAGCGGAAGATGGGTGAGATCGGAAAAGAGTTCTTGATCTCTGACTTCCATCAAACGAAACCAAGTTTTTGGTCCGCCTTTCGGTTTGAGCATTCCCTTACTTCCGACTTTGAAATCCCCTTTTAAAAAGGATTCTTCGATTTCATGATCCCAGGTTTTCCAATTGGAAACGTCCTGATAGATTTTCCAAAGTTGGGTCGGACTTGCTTTCGTAATTTCTTCGTGTTGAATCCGTTTCATCGTTTGCCTCAAATTAATTATAAATAAAATTATTATAATCGCGATTATTAAAACAAGTCTATTTTTTTCCAGCGTGGAGTTTTGGATTGACAGATTTCTGCTATATTAGACAAAAATAAAGAAATGAACCCAGCAACGGAAGAATTGGAAGCAGGGAAAGACCTTCCCTCCAGCGAACACATCACGGAAGTCGTCAAAGAAAATCTAAAACTCATCCGCCATACAAAAGGATTTTCCTTAGATAAGCTGGCCTCTCGTTGTGGAGTCAGTAGAGCGATGCTTTCCCAAATCGAACAAGGGAAGAGTGTTCCTACAATTTCCGTTCTTTGGAAAATTGCGAATGGTCTGAATGTTCCGTTTAGTGAACTTCTGAAAGAAAAAGGCACCGAAGGTGTGATCGTGATGAAGGCGGAAAACACAAAGGTTTTGTTTTCCAGTTCGAAGGTTTTTTCCAGTCGGGCTCTTTTTCCTTATAATGGAAATCGGAAAACCGAATTCTACGAACTCATTCTAAAGCCGGGTGGAATCGAAGTCGCCGAATCGCATCAATCCGGAACCACCGAAAACATCGTAGTCGTTTCCGGAAAACTTCGTCTCCGAGTTGGAGAGAAAGTCGTAGAACTCGAACCAAAAGACTCCGTTTTTTTTAGAGCCGATATTCCTCATGAGTATTCCAATCCAACGGATCAGGAAACGCTGATGTATTTGGTGATGGATTACAGAGACGAAATCAACTGATTTCTTAAAAAAAAGATCTTTCCATTCTTTGTCTGAGAAGGAGAATTCTCCGGATAATTCCTTTTAGGACAAACAAAAGAATGCGTTATTCATTTCCTTCCAGGGCCATTTTTCTTTTCGTACTTCTTATTTTTCTCTTCTTCCAATCCTTCCTAGATGCGGAGAGTTTTCCGAATTCTTTGCCGAATGTAGATGCAGTCTATGAGGAACAAATTTCCTGTCACCCGAACGATTGTATTTCCCTGAAACTCGAAGACATTCTCGCGGAAGGTGTGAAGTCGAAAATCTCTCAATTGATGTCCGAGAATGCGGGGAAGATTCTAATCGATACTTCCGGCTCTGCTCGCAAAATCGATTCTTCGGATTTGGATGATATTCGTACGGTTCTGGAGGAGATTTCCAAAAGGGACGGGAAGGTTGCGATCGAAAGACTCCATATCGCGATTCGATCGTTTCAACTTCCCGAACCTCCCTTTTTAAAGGATCTCGGTCTCGTCGGTTGGGACGTTTTTAAGAGAGTGTATCGAAAGATTTATTATAGAAGGACTTCCGATTATCACGCGAAGGTTTTGTATCATCCCGAAACGTTGAATATATTTCTCGTCTACTTTGTTCACCGAAAATACGGAGATATTTGTGATACGGTTTTTTCGAATTGTAACGAGATCGAATATCTCGACGACGACACGTTCGACTTGCAACTCTCGCAAGCGCTAAGAGAATCGGGCGAAAAAAAGATTCCTGTGAAGGTTTCTTTTCGTCAGACCGAGGCAGTTCTTCCCGAAGTAAAATTGGATTTGGATCATTTGAAAGAGGTGAATCGTTCCACAAGAATCTACAAATGGATGGCCGCTGGAAAAGAAAGAGAAGTCAAACCCGTTACGAAATCCAGATTTCTCGTCTTCCAAGCCGTGGTCACGGCCGTGGATTATTCACTGACCGTCTATGATATGATATCCGCTTTGATTTTATACAAACCCGCATCGGAGAGAAAGATTGAGATCAATTATATTGACTCGGAAAAGGGAAAGAAGATCGATTCGGTGATTTTTCTTCCTGCGGACGAATCAAAAAAATGAAAAGTTCATTTTGTTCGATCCTTCACGGAAGAAATGATTTTTCGGACATGATTTTATCCATGGAAACTTTCGCCGTAAGCTTGCTCGGAACGGACTTGAAGTCCGATTTCAAGTTCTTTTCGGAAGATATGATTCTCATTTGAAAAAAAAAGAATCATATTATTTTAATATAGAATTTGCCGTTTCGTATGTGCAAAGAATGAGTAAAAAATAAATTGGAAGAATGAAACTCAAAGCCATTCTTTTTGATTACGATGATACTCTCGTGCAGACGAGAAAAATTCGTTATCGGACCTTGAAAAATCTCGCGAAAGAAAAGTTTCAATTCGATTTGACGGATGTGCAAATCGACGAGGCATGGGGTCTGCCGGGAGATGAATTTTTAAGGAGAATCTACAAAAAACATGCCGAAGATCTGGAGTCGCTCTGGGAAGAGTATCATTCTTTTTGCGAAAGAGATCCGAATCTTACGTTTCCGGGCGCCGAGGACTTCTTACAAAAATACAACTCGCATTTTCTTTTTGGAATTCTTTCCTCTTCCAGCGGAAGAAGAGTTTTGAAAGAAATCGAAGGTTTTTCGTTTTCGAAGAATTCTTTTTTCGCGATTCAAACGGCGGAAGATACAATCATCCACAAGCCCGATCCGAATGTGTTTCTTCCGATTATAGAAGAAGCGCGAAAGAGAAAATTAGATTCTTCTGAGATTCTCTATGTCGGAGATACGATCGGGGATGCGGTCGCTTCGACCGGCGCGGGCTTGCGATTTTTAGGGATGGCTCACGAAGAACATTCTGCAAAACTTTTTCAAAACGAAAATTTGGAATTTGTTTCTTCGTTCTTGGAGTTGGAACACTGGATCGAATCTTCCACTTTTTGAAAGTGAGGAATTTGCCATAAATTTTTCGGAAAACGGACTTAAAGAGCGAAGACAATCTTTTTTTGCGGGAATTTAATTTGTAGGAACTCCTACAGACTTGGTCGTGAAAGTCGCGCGCCCCACCCAAATCTTGGGTGGAGGGGTGGGGGGCGGAAAAATTTCAAGGTGACTTTTCTTTATCAGAAAAACCGAATGCTTGCAAGGAGAATTCTCTTTTTGATTCTCTGTAGGAACTCCTACGAAACCACTCTCGAAAACGCAAAACCTTGCCCCGAGGTCGAAGGGGCCCTAAAAAAACCATCGGAGCTACGACAATGCTCCATAAAAGTCGCGAGCCCCACCCAAATCTTGGGTGGAGGGGTGGGGGGCGGGAAAAATTCCGGAAACTTTCCTATATCACAAAATTCTAATTTTGCAAGAAAAAATTCCCGTGTAGGAACTCCTGCAACACCCCTCCCAAAAAGAGAGGGGCATCGAGAAAAAACTTATTTAACGGAAGAAGATAAACGTGAGAAGAATAAACGTTGGAATCAGAATCGAAAAGGAATACAGAACGTATCCTCCGAAACTCGGCATCTTTACGTTGTTTTCTTCCGCAACGGATTTTACCATGAAGTTAGGCGCATTCCCGATATAAGTCAGAGCTCCCATAAACACGGCTCCCACGGAAATCGATTTCAAAATACTCTCCGCGTGCGGGTCTGCTAAAATCTGAGCCACGTCCGTCATCCCCAAGGTTCCTTTCGCTAAGGATAAGAACGTGAGATACGTCGGTGCGTTGTCAAGAACCCCGGAGAACAAACCCGTTACCCAGAAGAATTGCCAAGTTTCCGTAACACCCAAATCTTTTCCGTGATGTTCCAAAAGAATCAGAGCCGGAATCATCGTAATGAAAATCCCGATAAAAAGATACGCGACTTCCTGAATCGGATGTAGCGTGAACTTGTTGTGTTCTCTTACGTGACCTCTCGTCGTGAGTTTGGATGCAACGATCAATCCGATCAGAACCGCTTCTCTGATAAAAGCGAGATAGGGATTCTCCGCAATTTCAGGAATGTAGTTCTGATTGATAAACGCAACGGACAACACAACTCCCAAGAGCCAGATAAAATTGACCTGACCTTCGAGACTGATCGGATGTTTGTGTTTTTGATCTTTCTTGAGATCTTTTGAGGCTTCTTTTTTATACGCGAACGTATCCCAGATAAAATACGTGATCAGAAGAAGAATTCCCGCAACGAGCAATTCCGGAAGAAGTTTAAACGTCCAGGTGAACGGAACACCGATCAAATAACCGAGGAAAAGAGGAGGATCTCCGAGTGGAGTCAAAGAACCTCCAATGTTCGAAACGAGAAAGATGAAGAAGATGACCGTGTGAACTACGTATTTTCTTTCCGAGTTCGTCTTTAAGATCGGGCGAATCAAAAGCATGGAAGCGCCCGTCGTTCCGATAAAGGAGGCGAGGAAAGTTCCTATGATTAGGAAGATCGTGTTGTTCACCGGAGTCGCTTCGATATCACCTTTCAAACGGATTCCGCCCGAAATATAAAAAAGGGCACCGAGTAAGATGATAAACGGAACATACTCGAAGACGAGTGTATGTACGATCTTACCAAACCAACCGTGAAGAACCAGAATCGCAAAGGAGATCGCACCCAGTGCCAACGCAAGGATCAGCTTATTGGTGTTACTTTCCCACCAGTGAGAAGTCGTGTGAGAAACGATCGGAAGAAGCGCGATGCTCAGAAGAATCAGAACAAAGGGAATCACACTCCAATACGGAAGGTCTTCTCCTTGGACTTCGTGGTGACCGCCAGTCGCCGCTTCGTCATGGGAAGAATCGTGATTCTCGGAAGACTGAACCTGAGGTTGTGTTTCACCAGTCGGTTCGTCGGCCAAGAGCGCCACTGCGGGCAGAGTAAGAAGGATCGCCAGAAGGACGGATGTAAGTTTTTGTTTCATAGCTCGTATCATCTGAAGAATTTTTAGACATTTTCAGGATTTAGAAGCAAGAGTAAAAGGAAAAAGAATCTCTTTGTCTTTTTTTTCCGATTTGTGGCATTCCATTTTGCGAACTTTTTTAGATTGCAGAATTTTTCAAGAAAGAGAATGGTTTCTTAAGCCGCTCCGCAAATAAATTGTGCAAAAACGGAATTTGCGGATGTCAGATGGATAGAAGGTCTTCCCTTAAGGGATTTCAAAAAGAATGGAAGCGTTGTTTACAAAAAAAGCCTGTCTGACCCCGACCGAGATCGAACAGAGATTGAAGTCTGTCTCCATCCAGCCAACGATGCAAAGAATTTCCATTTGCCAGTATGTGCTCTGCGAAGCGGACCACCCCACAGCCGAAGAAGTAAAAGAATGGGTGGACAGCCGTTCCTTTAAGATGAGCCTGGCGACTGTCTACAATACGTTAAACATTCTCGTAAGCGCCGGACTTTTGAGGGAATTCAAATTCTCCTGTCTGGGAAAATCGGTCTACGACAGCAATATCGTGGATCACTATCACTTTTTCGACGAGGCCTCGGGAAAGTTTCACGATATCGATCCATCTCTTCTTTCTCTCAGTTCTCATCTTCCCTCTCAGTTTCAAGTAAACAAGACGGACATCTTGCTTACCGGAAATCTAGATTCTAAACTCAAAGATTGATCGCATCTCCCAAGGCGACGCCGAACGATTCCATTACGGTTTCCGAAAGTGTGGGATGTGCAAAAATCGTAGAAGCGATTTCCTTTGCGGTCAATTCCTGAGTGATTCCGAGAGCGACCGCAGGAAGAAGTTCCGTCACACCGGGGCCGATCAGATGTGCGCCTAAGATTTCTCCCGAATTTTTATCCACGATTACCTTTGTAAAACCGCCGGCGTCTCCCATCGCTCGAGCGCGGCCGTTTCCGATAAACGGAAACTTTCCCACTCGAATGGAATGACCGAGATCGATCGCCTTTTGTTCGGTAAAACCGATCGAAGCGACTTCGGGATGACAATACGTACAACCGGGGATCGCATTGTAGTCGATGGGCGTATAACTTAGGTTATGCGGGTTTCCTGCGTGGATCGAAATCGCTTCCGCGGCCTTGATTCCTTCCATCGAAGCGACGTGCGCGAGAAGAGGTGGCCCATTGCAGTCTCCGATCGCGTAGATATGAGGAACGCTCGTTTTGTATTTTGTATCCGTTTTTACAAAACCTCTTTGTAAAAAAACTCCGATCTCTTCTAAGTTCATCGAATCGGTGTTAGGAACAAGACCGATCGAAACGAGAATCTTTTCAGCCCCTAAGATTTCTCCGGTTTCCGGAAGATTTTTTCCTTTGAGAAGAACCTTGACCTTTCCGTCTTTTAGTTCCGGATTCGAAACACTCACTCCCGTCAAAACGCGGATGCCTCTTTTTACAAAGGACTTTTCTAAGAATGTCGAAACCTCTTTATCCTCCACGGGAAGAATCTGGTCCAGCATTTCGACTAACGTGATTTTGGTTCCCATCGCCGCGTAAAAGTCGGCGAACTCCACTCCGATCGCACCGGCTCCGACGATTAAAAGGGACTCGGGAATTTTTTCGAGCACCATCGCGCTTCGGGAGGATAAGACCGTCTTTCCGTCGAAAGGAAGGCCCGGAAGTTCGCGGGCGCGTGCGCCGGTCGCGATGATAAAGTATTTGGAAACGATTTCTTCTTTGGAAGTATCGGGAAGCCAGATCGTATTCGAATCTTTGAATACGGCGGAACCTTTTTTACGTGTGATCTTATTCTTATTTAAAAGAAATTCCACACCCGAAGCCATCTGATCGGCGACCTCTCTGGAGCGTTGAATGATTTTTGGAAAATCGGGTTTTGCGTCGTTTAGGTCGATCCCGAATTCTTTTGCGGAATGGATTTTTTCCAAAAGATGAGCCGATTCCAAAAGAGCCTTGGTGGGAATACAACCCCAGTTCAGACAGATTCCGCCGGGTCTATCTTTTTCGATGACGCAAACGTTCATTCCCAATTGAGCGCCTCGAATGGCAGAAACATAACCGCCGGGCCCGGCGCCGATGACGGTGAGATCGTAGGATTCTGGCATAAAATTCTCCCGAGCTAATAGATGAGTCTTTCTTTACGTTGGGCAAGGACTTTTTGAAGGAATCGAATCCTCTTCTGCATTTTCGACCAGAAAGAGTTCCCTTTTTTTTGAGGGAACTCGGAAGATTTCCTTTTCGCGAAAAGATAAAAACAATGTTCAACCTCGGATCTCGACTTGTTGTTCCATTGGAATCCGATACGAGATCAAAACGGGAGAACCGATTGAAAACAAGTCACGATCCAAAAAAACGAAAAACACTCTCGATCTTAAGAATTGCCTTTGCGATTTCTCTCTTACTTTTAACAAACTGCGCCAGGACCGAATTTAAAATTCTTTCCGTAAAACTGGAGCGAAAAGAAGCGAACTCAGTTGTTCGGCCAAAAGTAGGAGCGAAAGAATTTTTTTCTTCGTATTTTTGAAAGTTTTGCAAAGAGGAAAATTTTTGTCTTCGAGTTTCGTATTTCCGCTTCGGTGGAATCAGTAAAACTAAAATGCAAAACCGGAATTTGTGTGAACGTTTCCTTCTGCAATCGAAGAAAAATTCTCACGGAAGACGAATGAATTCGTTCCTGTCAGAATTCTTACCATGTTTCGTTTCTATTTTATGGCTCAGACTCAAAAAAGAAAAAGGGTTTTGAGACGAAAAGAAAGAAGGACGATCGATTCTGGTAGGATCGAAAAAGAAAAAGACGCTACGCACTTTTTCGTTTTAAAACGAGAATCATTCTTCCGGCGGAATTCTTAAATTTGGTTTCGTTAAAACCCGAGTAGACGTGCATGATTTCGAATTTATGTCTGAGGATCATCTTTTCGATTTCGGGAAGATAGAAAACACGCATAACGTGTTTATCTCTGATTTCACGAGTGTTGATCTGGTAGATATAATTGACTTCCACCATTGTGGAGGTATCGGCCCTGACCAGACGAAAGCCCCTGTTTCTTTGGATCGTTGCGTTTTGAGATTTGATCTGAGCGACCGGAGTGATCGGTTTTCTTTTGATCGCCCTGAGAGGTTCCGCGTTCCAGACTTCCAAAATTGCAAGACCGGCGGGTTTCAAATTTTGTTCGATGAGTTTGAGAGTCGAGTCGATCTCTTCGTTCGTTAAGAGATAGTTAAACGAACCGAAAAGACTGATGACACAATCCAAAAGAAAACCGGATTGATATTTCTGCATCGGGGCGACGTCGAACTTACAATGAGAATATCTTTTTTTCGCGACGTCGATCATACGCGAGGAAGAATCGATTCCTTTCGGTCTATAACCGAGGGATTGGAAATAACGAACGTGTTCTCCCGTTCCACAACCCATATCCAGAATCGTCATGATTCTGTGTTTGCGGAAAAGACGATCCAAGAACTTGGCTTCGGAATCGATCTTGCGGGCCGGTTTTTCGATATCAAAGTAGAATTCTGCGAGTTCGTTGTACAACTTCATAAAAATTGGTTCAGAGGTATCGGAATCTGCCCGTTAACTATATTAACGGCACTCAGCTTATGAAAATCCAATATTTCGGAATCATTTTCGTTTTTTTTAATCGATCCCTATTCGCACAAACCAAGCAGATCGGTTTTACTCAGGAATTCTTAACCGGGGATACCTTGATTTTGGGAGGAATTTCGATTTCGCTTTTATTCCTTTTCGGTCTGGTTCTCAAAGAAAGTGTTCACAAACCGGTAAGAGAAAAGAGGAAAGAAGAATTTTCTGAAAACAAAAACGCAACTTTGAATCTTCCGGAAATAAAATCAGAAAGGGAGAATCCGGTTTCATCCGAACAATGGCCCAACCATTCTGTAAGACCGAATGAAAATTCTTTTCGACAAAACAGAACGCAGATCACTTGGAAAAGAGAGGTGCCTTCTCATCCGGAGCTGATTCTTGCTCATCAGAAATTTTTGGAACAGCTTGGATCCAAGATTCAAAACGCGGAGCTCTATTTTCTGAGCGGGAACGTTTCCCTCCTTCTGGCATCAAAACGAGGAAGGTTGTTTCATCTTCCCGAATCCGCGGAAGAATGGACTCCATCCGAAAAAACTTTGAAGGAAATCCTTCAAGGAAGGGTGGGTTTTCAGGAAGAATCTGCATTCATTCCTCTTTCCACCGGAATCCTTCCTTTCGGATATCTAAAACTTGCTACCAACGATTGGAAACTTTTGAATCCGAGGGAATTTCAATCCTGGAAGGAAGAATACGAGGAACAAGTATCGATTCAGTTCGAATCCTCGGATCCGGAAACCGGTTTTGGAAATATCCACGCGTTCGAAGTCGACAAAATTCGAGTGGATGAGAATATCCTAATATTTGCAAGTATCACCTCTGAGTCTTCGTTTCCTTATATTCTAAAATGGATGTCCCTCTGGACTTCGAAAATTCTTCGTAAACCGGTTCGTTATTATAGAATCCGTCAGGATCGGGTCGCGTTCTTTTTGTCTCCGGAAGAATGGGAAGTATTCAGTAAAAATCTTCGGGAACTGATCGAATCCTTACAAAAGGAAAGTCACCCGGTCGGTCTCAATCTTGGAGTCTCCATCTTGGAAGAAAGTAGGGAAGAATGGGTCGCCAATGCGAGAAAGGCACTTGGACTTTCGATCGAACAGGGACCGAATAGGTATATTTGTCTGTGAGTATCGATCCCTTACTCGACGAAAAATTCATTCTTACGATTTCGCAGATCTTTCCGGAATATCTGGATAAGACCTTAAACGTCGCCGCGATGAGAGAAGCCTTCGGTCCATCCAAAAACGAAGGTCTTTGTTATGAGAATTGTACGATGGTGGAATTCAAAGGGGAGATCGAAGGCAAATTGTTTCTTGCGATGGACGGATATACGAAACTGAAATTACTTCCTCTGATCGCGAGATCCTTCCATATCGATCCAACGGTGAGAGCCGATGCTCCTTCGATTCTTATGGAATTTGCAAATCAGATCTGCGGCGCTCTGATTTCGGAGATGAGACTCGGAAGATTTGAAACCGATCTTCTTCCTCCGGAGATTCTCAACCACAAACTCGTTCCGATCGATCTCGAAACCTATCGTCAATACATTCTGATCTATTTTCTAAAGGACGCGCGTGAAAAGCAGTATTTAGGAAGAATCTATCTCATTCTTCTTATGAAAAAGTTTTAGACGGTTCGAAATCTGCGATCCTTTCTTTCTACGAATTCGGATTTAGATTCCTTTGTTTGCAAGACCCGATTCTGATTCGAAACGAGAGGTTTGTATTCGATTCTTCTGATAATTCCTCTACGTTCAAAGGAACCTAAAAAAAATCATATTTCGGTCAAAAATTTTTGTAGAGATTTTTACCGCGCCTTAAACCTTACTTTGGAATGAATTCTTCACACCGCTGGAAAGGACTTCCGTTCTTACTCGATTATTCCGGTCTCAAAACTCCCAAGGAAGCGCGCATAACGGAAATTTCTCTGCCCCTTCCGAATTCGATTTCTCTACGAACCAAGGTTTTAGAAAAAGAAAACAATACTTCCGCGCCGATCATTTACCTTCAACACGGGATGAGTGCGCGGGGGATCGACGATCCTAGAATTCTTGCGCTCGGAACCAATCTCGCTAATCGAGGGTTTCGAGTATATCTTCCCGAACTCCCGGAAGTGAAATCTTTGATCATGACGGCCGAAACCGTTTCCAACATCCGATCCGCATTCTTACAAATTCATTCCTTGGAAAAAAGACCCGTTTCCTATCTTTCCGCGAGTTTTTCCGCCGGAATGGGCTTTGTCGCATTAGCAAATTCGGAATGTCAGAAGATTCTTTCTTCGATCCTTTTGATCGGTTCCTACGCGAACTTCGGACAAACTTTCTCTTATATTCTTAAGAATTACGAAAAGGAAAGTTATGCGGTCAACGTTATGATGTTCAATTACGTTCATCTGATCCGCTCCGATGTCGAACTCTTGAAGGAATACTTTTTCGAATCGGCTCTGGATAACGGACTTTCTAGGGAAGGTGATTTTGCGAAAGGACCTAAAATTTTGCGATCCATGAAAGAAGAAGATAAGAGGTTCGTAAAAGACTTTCTGGAGAATCCTGAGTTTCGAATCAGCGCTTCGAAACAGTTGAAGTCTCAAGTTCCCGATTCGTTTATTGAAGAGACCTCTCCCGCCTTTTTTGCAAATCGTTGTATCAAACCCTGCTTCTTACTCCATGGGGACGACGATCCCGTGATTTCTCCGCAGGAATCCAAGGATCTTCTCGAACTACTTCGGAACAATCAATCCTACCCGGCCGTCTTTTTAGAAACCAGTCTCTTAACTCACGGAGATCATCTTCCGTTTTACTCGCGTTTGACGGAGATTCTTCCCATGGCGGAATTTTGGGGAAGTTATCTTTTTTTAGCACATAATCAAATTTAGTCGTGGATTATTCTATCCCGTCTCGTCCTATACGCGGCCAAATCCGTTTCCGATTCTTGCACCGATTATATGAATACTTACTCGCAATGTTCGAGAAAGGTGTTATGATTTCTGGAAGAAAAGAGGATATGGTTTGTTGCTCTAATTGAGAGCTTCTTTTTATTTATGATTTCAGCCCGATATAAGTAAAAAAAAGTTTCAATTCAAGGGAACTTTATATACTACATTTAAGTTCCTTCTCCCTAAGCCGAGATTAGAGAGAGATGAACCTTGATCTTCGGATCAAAGATTGAAATAATATGAATGCGAACGACGAGCCTATGAACACACCTACTCCTGAATCTCAAATTTCACCCATTTCGGTGGAATCTGCAATCAGCATTGCGATTTCTCCGGATCAACTTTCCGCGGTTCTCACCGTAAGACCGTATAACCTCAAAGGGGAACCCGTTTCCAAGGATAAACTTTGGAGCATTATCATGGAGTGGGGAATTCATCGAGAAAGAATGTTAACTGATGAAATTCGGAGAATTCTTACTCTATTGGACGAAGCCGGTAAGAAGAATGATTTTACTCCGATCAAGGTGGAAGTCGCGAAAGGTGTGCCGCCTACGCCGGGTGAAAACGGTTGGGTTCGTTTTTATCATCCGATGGCGAAACGTGTCAAATTACTCGAAGATGGTAGAGCGGATTTTAGAAACATCGATCGATATATCAACGTAAAGATCGGAGAAAAACTCGCGACCAAGTTTGAAGGAACTCCGGGGATTCCGGGATTCGACGTCTTCGGAAACATCATTCCCCCTCCCGCGATCAAACGCCCCAAGTTAGTCGTCGGGAATCATATCGAAGAACGAAAGGTGATGGAGGAAGGAAAGGAACTTCAGGAATATCACGCGACGAGCAACGGTGTGATCTTCGTCACGGAATCTTCCATCAACGTTTCTCCTGAATTACAGATTGCGGGTAACGTAGGACTTTCTACGGGGAATATCCAATTCGACGGGAACGTAATCGTTCGAGGCGATATCGAACCCGGCTCGGTCGTCCAGTGTTCGGGCTCCTTGGTTATTTATGGAAACTTAGAAAGTAATACGATCAAAGTCGGTCAAGACTTGATCGTTCACGGTGGGATCAAAGGTGGGACCGATGATATCATCCAGGTGATCGGAAGGGTGCAAGCGAAGTTTATCGAAAACGCAAGACTCGAAACGGAAGGAGACATCATCATCGAAGGAGCGATTCTCAATTCTACGATCGATACTCTTGGTTCCATCATCTTAAACGGTTCGAACGGAAACCTGGTTTCGAGTAAGGTTCGTACAAACGAAGGAGTTTCCTTGAGTTCCTTAGGTTCGAGCGCGGAATTGGACGTGAACATAGAACTCGGTTTTCATTTTAAGAACGATCGTTCCTTTGAGGAAATCACCCGTAAGATTCAATTGGGAGAAAAGGAAATGGAAAAAATTCTCCCTAAAATCCAACAGATCAAACACTTGGTGCAACGTTCGCGAGGGAATCTTCCCGACGATAAGAAGGCCGCCTTTAAGGCGGTTTTCGAGGACTATAATAAGAAATTAAAAATTTTGAATATGCTCAAGTTCAAACAGGACACGCTCAAAGGCGCCCGATTTAATCCAGGTTCGGTTCGTTTGGCAGTTCAGAAAGGCGCCTATCCCGGCGCGGTGATTCATTATCGAAGGCAGATCGAAAAGATCACGAAGTTTCAATCCGCCTTTATGATGGTTTTTGAACCCGGCCAGGATAAGGCGATGATGGTTTCTCTGCAGAAATAATTCCGCACTTCGATTTAAAAAAAAGTTTTTTAAAAAGACAAATACCGGATTCGTTCAAGCGACCTCCGGTGTTTTGGGTTACGATTGTGTTTATGAATCGTAAAAAAGTCTTTTTTCTTTTCGTTCCCGTTCTTTTTGGAATCGTGTTCTGGAACTTTTGCAATCTCCCCGAAGATCATTTTAAAAAACAAATTCAAGAACCGATCGATTTCCCGATCAATGCGGAAATAGAAAAAGTAAAAGATTCTCAAGATCTCGGCGTCAAAGGGATTCAAACTTTGATTTCGGACGTTCCGGCTCAGGATGAGATCTTGTTGCAGGAAGATCGGGGAAGAGCCTTTGTCGCTTCGATGGACGGTTTTATTTGGATCGTGGATCTTAAGAAGAATCTGGCGGAACGTTTTGTAAAGACGCCCCTTTTGCCGGGAGGTATGGTTGCAAATCCGAAAAATCCGGACCTGATTTATTTTTGTTCTTCCAGAGGAAATAAAAACGATCCGATCGAACCGAACGGTCCGGGAATTTACGAATTAAGAATTTCTAATAAACAAATCCGAAAGATTGCAACCCGTGTTCCCAAAATTCCGGAAACCGTAGAAAAGAATCTGAAAAGTCTCATCGGAAAATTCTACACTCCCGAAAAACAACCGACTCTGCGTTTGACCGAAATGACGGAAAAAAATAGTCGTGCGGTGGAGAAAGCGGACGATCTTGCGATCAGCAACGACGGAGAAAGAATCTATTTCACCGAACCATACGATCACTCGGGGGCGATCCTAGGTGTTAGCGCACAATCGAGAAGCGAAGCGCTAACCTTGGGTAAAAACGGAAATCTTTGGATGATCGATTTGAAAAAGGAAGCCGCAAGTCTGGTAGCGCATAACTACGCTTATTTGGACGGAATCTTGTTGGAATATTCTGCCCGAGAAACAAAAGAAACGTCCATCTTGGTGAACGAACTTTCCAAATTTCGCCTACTTCGTTTGCATTTGATAGGTGATCGATCAGGCGAGGATGAAATTGTAATCGAGGGGTTGCCCGGTTTTCCGGACGGCATGGACCGTGATCCGCAAGGAAGAATCTGGATCGCATTGGCGGTCGAAAGATCCAAGCTGATCACCTGGTTACACAATCATCCTTTTTGGAAAAACGTAGTCTTGTATATACCCGAAAGACTCCAACCGGTCTCAAGGAAAACGGCTCTGCTTGTGTTATCAAAGGACGGTAAAAATCCTTTGTATTACGCCGTGCACGACGGTTCCCGGTTTTCGACTCTGATCGTCGTCGTTCCCGGGATAGATCGCGTCTATCTTTCCGTTTACGAAAAAGATTATAAGGGATTGAATGTGATTCCTTATCCGATCTAAAGTTCCGAGACCGAGACGGATGATACAACAGGAAGAACGGGGACATATCCTCATTCAATGAAGAGAAAACCGAAAGGTTCGGAAAATACAAAGATGAGAAAAAGATATCAACGTAGGAAGCATCCGTTTTTCTCTTGATCCTGTTCCATTGAGTGGAAGAATCATTCTTCCGAATGGGCAAAGAATCGATTTTAATAACCGACATTCACAGTCTGGTCAGAGTTTCGAATCCGAAAATCGAACTTCGATCTGGTAATCCTGAATTTCGGGAAGAGATTCTGCTTTGGGATCGGAAGTCGAAGTAAATGGACTCGTTTCACAAGGATATTCTTTATCTCTGGAATAGTAGGGTGATGTATGCGACAAACGCAATGCAGACGGATTTTCACGTTCACTACGCCGCGACGTTAGCGATCACCCTGGAGAGACCGATTCGGATCGAGACCGAACACGGGAAAGAAGAATACCGCGTTGCCTTGGTCGGTCCGAATACGTATCACCGAACGGTTTCACCCGGTGTGGAGATGATCGCCTTATTGATCGATCCCGAAACATACGAATACGGATCCATTTCCGATTTCATAAAAACGGGAGAGGTAAAACCTCTCGATATCGAAGCGTTTCTTCCGCTGATGGAAAGGTTACGAGATCTATACAACGGAATTCTAAACAATGAAGAAGCCTGGGATTTACATCTGGATCTGTTACAATCTGTGTTTCCCTTTCGAAGATTGGAAAAAAACATAGACGAAAGAATTCGAAAAATTGCATATAAGATCCGTACCGAACTTCCGGATAGTATTCGGATGAAGGAGATCGGTAAAGATTTTTCCATCTCCGAGGATCGTTTGATTCGTCTTTTTAAGGAGAATCTTGGAATTCCTCTCCGACGTTATTTGCTTTGGGTCCGAATACTTAGTACTGTGAAACTTCTAAAGGAAGGAAAAAATTTGACCGAAGCGGCGCACGCCGCGGGTTTTTCCGATTCTGCTCACTTTACAAGAACCTTTAAGGAGAATTTCGGCTTTGTTCCTTCTCTATTTTTCGGACATCTCAAGTCGATTGAGGTTCGATTCTGCGAGCCGGATTGATCTTCTTTTCGAAAAATTTCATTCACACCGGAATCATTCAATTCAAAGCTTTTCCTTTCTGTTAGTATTTTCCGTATCTCGAGTAGGGAACAAACTATGCCAGTGCAAACAAGAACGGGATTCGTATCGAAACTTTCCTCTAAACTTTCCAGATTCCATTCCGAATCGATCAAAACTCCGAGCGAAGACGAAAAAGAGGGTTTTAGAAACGCGCAAAAACTGGCGTATCGGTGTGTGACAGAGATTGAAAAGGAAATGCGGGAAGGTTGGACGGAGATTCAAACCGCAAAGAGGATGGAGGAATTTCTAAAAGACCACGGGGTTCGAGTTTTTCTTCATCGTCCTTTTGCGTGGTTCGGAGAACACGCTCGATTTGACGGTTATAAACGTTTTACCCAGTTTCATCCCGGAAAGAAGCGTCTAACGTCGGACGAATCGTTTATCTTGGACGTGTCTCCCGTCGTCGACGGATATATAGGCGATATCGGCTATTCTTCTTCTTTGAAACCGAATCCGGAATTGGAATTAGGAATGGAATATCTTTTAGAACTTCGAAAAAATATTCCGAAATACTTTGCTTCTTCGATGAGCGCTTCCGAGATTTGGTGGAAGATTGATCGGGATGCGAAAGAAAGAGGATTTGATAACGTTCATTCTTTGTATCCGTTCGCGGTCTTAGGCCATAGAGTTTATAAAATTCGTCTTCCTGAAGTTTCCTTTCCGTTGTTGCCGATCAGTTTTGCAAGTTGGTTTAGTTTACAAGGATCCTTTGAATTTCTTTCGCATAAGATATTGCCGGAACTCCTCACGCCGGATCACGAAGGAGATAAGACTGGCCTTTGGGCAATAGAACCACACCTTGGCAGAGGAAAGGTCGGCTTTAAATTCGAGGAAATCCTCGTTGTTGAAAAAGATACCGCGTATTGGTTGGACGAAGACGTTCCACACGTAAAGAGGGAAAGAAAATCGGAGGTATTGAAATGAAAGTAAATCATACTATTCTAATGGTTCCGATTTTAATTTTCGGATTCGGTTGTAATCCCGGGAAAATAAAGATCGGAGAAGGCGTTGTCTTAGGAGAAGTTCCTTCTCAAATTTCGGAAATAGAATCAAAGGAAGATCCATTTTTAAACGGTCTTAAAATTGAAATGGAAGAACTTCCCGGACACGACGATCTGATTTTCGATTCACAAAGAAGAATTGGCTACGCTTCCGGTATGGATGGCTGGATTTGGAAACTCGACGAAAAAACGGGAAAGGCTTCCCGATGGGTACGTCCCCCTGTCAATCCAGCGGGAATGCAGTTCTCGAACGGAGAGAAAAATAAAATTCTCGTTTGCGCTTCCCGTTTGGGAGGAGAATCCTACGAACCGAAAGATAGAGTCGGCCTGTATGAAATCGATATTGAACGTAAAGTAACAACTCCTTTGCTCTTAGATTTGCCCAAGACGGACACAGAAGAATTCCAAAAAGTTTATACGTTAGCCGAAAGACCCACGGTTTTCTTAAAAGATTTAAACGCGTCCAACAGCAGGCCCTTTTCCCTTTGTAACGATCTGGCGGTTTCCAAGGACGGAGATCGGATTTATATCAGCGAACCGTTTGAAAGAGAAAACGCGGCGATGGGAAGCGGAGCGGTACCCGAAGCGATCGGACTCTTTCCGCACGGTAAACTCTGGATGCTGGATCGAAAGCGAACATCCGTCTCTTTGCTGTTAAACGGCTTTACCTTTGTGGATGGAATTCTATTGGAAGAAGGAAAAACAAAAGGGGAAGAATCCGTGGTCATTACAGAGACCACTCGGTTTCGAATTCTAAGAGCTTTTGTATCCGGTAAGAACGAAGGAACGTTCGAGATTCTTTTTGAAAATTTACCCGGTTTGGCGGACGGATTGGAACGAGACGTGAAAGGAAACATCTGGGTGGGAATGATTAAGCGAAGATCGGGACTTGTCGATTTCGTTCACAAAAATCCCTGGCTAAAACCGTTTCTCTTATCTCTTCCTCAGGGAATTCTTCCCATTTCCAAAAAAACGGGAATCCTCGTTTTGAATGTCGACGGAAAAAGAGCGCTCTACTATTCGATGCACGACGGTTCTAAGATCAACGATATATCGGTTGCGGTTCCTTTTCAGGATCGGGTTTATTTTCCCACGTTTGACAAGAAGTCGAGGGGATTGTATTCGCTTCCGATCGACAAATTTTCGTTAGGTGAATGAGTCGTTTTCGAAACGAAGCGAACTCCTAAAAAAGGGATTGCGGAAATCTTTTTTTAAGGAGCGCTGATTTGTTCGAAGTTGTGCTTTTAAGAAGAAAACAATTTTTTTAGATTCTCTTCCGTAACCGGAGATATGATTCCTCTTTCGGTGATCATTCCTGTGATTAAGGAAGCGGGCGTTACGTCGAAAGACGGATTGAGAGCGGGCATTCCTTTCGGTGCGATGATTCCTTCATTTAGGAACGGTTTTCCGTTTTCGTCCTTGAGAAAACCGAAGGATGTCACTTCTTCTTCCTTTCTCATTTCGATCGGAATCTGGGATCCGTCCCGAATTCTAAAATCCATACTCTTCTCCGTCGCGGCCACGTAAAAAGGAACTCCGTGGTGTTTGGCGACGATTGCCAAAGGGTAGGTTCCGATCTTGTTTGCCGTATCTCCATTCGAAGCGATTCGATCGGCTCCCACGATGACTGCATCCACTTTGCGCGAAGACATCACCCAACCGGCCATACTATCCGTGATGAGATAGGCCGGTATTCCTTCTTCTTTGAGTTCCCAAGCAGTGAGTCTCGCTCCTTGAAGATAAGGTCTGGTTTCATCCGCGTACACCGTGAGTGAATGTCCCGCGTCTCTCAATGACCGTATAACACCTAACGCAGTCCCGTGTCCTGCGGTCGCAAGAGCCCCCGTGTTACAATGGGTGATGATATTCAAAGTCGAGGGAGTTTTTGGAAAAAGGGCGAGAGCGTTTTTGGAGAGAGCGAGGTTGTTGTTCAAATCTTCTTCGAGCATAAAAAGGGCGAACTTCTCGGCTCCTCTTTGTAAGTCTTCCAATGGAAAACGAGAATATTCCGTTTCCGGAAAGTGAGCTAAAAATTCTTCAATCGCGAGTCGGAGATTGACAGCGGTCGGTCTGGATTCTAAGAGTTCGCCGAGTTTTTTTTTGAGTTCGGAAAGGGAAGGTTTCTGAGAAAGTCCGTTGAGATAGAGAGTGATTCCGAACGCTCCTGTGATCGCGATTGCAGGTGCTCCTCGAACCACCATTTCTCGAATTGCAAAAATACAATCTTCCATGGTTTTTGCGATCAAAAAGGAGGTGGTGCCGGGAAGAACTCTCTGATCCAAAAGGGTGAGGGTCCCTTCTTTCCAAAGAATTGGTTTTAATCCTGATTCTTGCATTTTTTTGTTCCCAGCTATAAAGGATGAGGGTCTTTTTTTCGATTTAAAAAGAGTGATTGAAAATCATTCTCCTTCTCCCGGAGAATGGGGAAACCCGGGGTGAATTTTTGCCCCGGCTTTGCCTGCTTGACTCTCTGACCACAG
Source organism: Leptospira stimsonii (assembly GCF_003545885.1). Taxonomy (NCBI): domain Bacteria; kingdom Pseudomonadati; phylum Spirochaetota; class Leptospiria; order Leptospirales; family Leptospiraceae; genus Leptospira; species Leptospira stimsonii. The sequence goes on along the minus strand of NZ_QHCT01000003.1, from coordinate 454,522 downwards.
TTCGTATTCTATCCTATATGGCAAAAAGAAAATACCGGAACGGAATCTCGCTTTTCGGTTATTCCATTTTTCATCCGATCAATCTGTTCCTCATTGCAAATGTTCTCATATACATTCTTCAACTTTTTGCCGGTGGTACCGGGATTCTCGAATACTACTTCGCTCTGACTCCTGCGCGTTTTTTTCACGGAGATTATTGGCAAATATTTTCTTACGGTTTTCTTCACGACGTTCACGGTACTCCTTTCATTCATCTTTTCCTAAACATGTATGTGTTGGTGATGTTCGGAGGTTTGATCTGTAAATACATTCCCGCTTGGAAATTTTCGGTCGTCTACGTCGTTTCGATTTTAATGGGGGGGCTTACCGTCGCTCTGGCTCCGGTGCTTTTACAGGTGATGGGAATTCCGTATCCGATGGATCTCTACCAAACGATGACGTTGGGTGCAAGCGGGGGGATCACCGGAATTTTGGTTCTTTTTGGAATTTTATTTCCGGAAACGGAAGTCTTTTTGATCTTCTTTCGTATGAAGGCCCGTTATGCTCCTTGGATCATCGTCGGAGTGGGTTACGCGGGAGATCTGATTTCCTTGTATTACTTTCATTCCCCGTTTTTTATCAGTAACTCCTGTCATTTAGGCGGAGCGATCGGCGCCACTTTGATCGCTCCATGGCTCCTGAAAGGAAACGTTTTCGATTCAGGAAAAATCTTTCCAAATCGGAATCGAAAAGAATCGAATCCGGAGCCGCCTACGGCTCGTTCGATGACCGAAGATTTGGATACCCAGACTCGTAAGAATCGAGAACTTTTATCCCAGCTTGCAAAGATCAATTCCTTCTCCGAGAAAGAAACATTTCTGACTCCCTTACAACAGACGAACGTAAATTTATGTCCACCTTCGACCTTTCAACCCGAGGATCCGTTTTGTCTTCGTTGCGAATGGTTACCGAACTGCGCTCTTCGAAAAAATCGCCTGGAACAAAATTCAGGGAATTAATTGTTTCCAATCTTGGAAAGATGTAGAATCGAGAAAAGGCTCATTTTTTATAAGAAAAATCGTCCCATAAGCTGTTAGTAATGGACGGGATACGAGTTTCTTCCGATAAGAATAATAGAATCTTTCCTTGAGTCCGGAATTCTAATCTTTGGTTATATCGAAGGTTCGTACCGATTCGGGATCGTTTGCAAGTTAAGTAAAGAAAGGGTTTGATCGTGACTCAGAATAAAAAGAGTGCCTTGTTCGATATCTTAAAACGAGAAAAACTTGAGAAGTTGGTCAAGGGAAACCGAAATGCCGCTTCCAAGGCCGCCGCCGGAACGAAAGAGACAAAGAAATCGGCTGGTTCGGAAAATCTCGAAGAGAAAACTGCTCCAACGGAAAAGAAAGAAGGGCAGGGAATGAAGATTTATAAGGCAATAGACGAAGTCAAATTGGATATTCGTTATTATTTCTTAGAAGATGAATACAAAGATAAAGTCGCCGGAATTTACAATAAGAACGAAGGTCATCTGGATCGACTCGGAATCGATCCGAGAAAATATCTGGACTACGCAAGAGAGAGTTTTGATCGTTTCAAACAACTCAATAAAAAAATGCCACTCGAACCTATGAATAAAAAATCCTGGGACTACGTGGAGAAGAGTTTGAACGAACTCATCGCGAAACTTTTAGAGAAGTTCGTAAAATAAGATTAGAATCAATTTCGATCCTCGTTTTTTGGAAACGAAATCGAAGTAAAAAAAAGCCGCAAACGTTTGCGGCTTTTTTTATTTTTGAAGTGGCGAAAGGTTCTTAGTTGAAGAATCTTTTGTTCGCTTCTTCTGGGATGGAAATTCCGGTCAGTTTCGCTTTTTGGATAATTTCCCAGAAATATCTGTACGTCGCACGGTCATGAAGATCTCCCGCATATTGAATCGGTCCCCATTCCGCGTTCTGAGCTTGAATCAGAATTTCAGCGGCGGTTTGTACTTCGCTGTAATCCGGAGCCATCGCGTCTAAGATCGCTTGGATCTGAGTTGGATAGATGGACCACATTCTTAAGAAACCGAAATCGTCATGGGCACGTTTTGCGTCTTTGTACGTTTGATACTGATTTTTCAAGTCGAGGGTTACGTTGTGCGCAGGGATGACTCCGTTTGCGAGAGCGGCCGCTACTAAGTTAGCCTTTCCTCTTCTTAAGAGTTCGTGGTCGAACTGACCCGGGCTTTTCATACAAGAAGCTGGGATCGCTCCGTGATGTCCCGAGATGAAGTCCATTAAACCGAAGTCAAGAACTTGCAACCAAGGAAGAGCCGCGATCTTTTCGATTTCCTGAAGCGCTCCGTTTGTTTCGATAAGAACGTGGATCGGAATTTCTCTTTTGATTCCCGCTTTTTGAACCGCTTTTTGGATATAAGTGATCATCTCTTCCACTTGAGCCGCGCGAGTCGGTTTTGGAATTGTGATGTATGCGATTTTTGCACCAGCGCCCGGAACGATGATGTCTACGTCTTGTTTCCAGTATGCGTTTGTATAATCGTGAATTCTCACGCCGCTCATGTTGTGTTTGTTGAGCTCGCTGTTCTGAAGGCGAACGATCAATTCCGCGTGTTCTTTTTCTTTCCCAGTCTGTGCTCCGTCTTCGCAATCCATGGTGATGTCGAAGAGACCGCCGAGTTTGTTCTGGAGTTCAAGGGCTTTTGTAATCAGCTTTTCGGAACCGGCGAAGTGTTCGCAGGCAGGAATGATAGGGAAAGGCTTTTCTCCTTCGAAGAGCGCCTCTCTTGGATGAGTCAATTTAGACATAGAGATACCTTTAATTCTTATTCGAGCCCGCAAGTGAGGGTGAAAAGGCTCTAAATACAGGTTTCGGAAGCGCAGGCCTCTGGTAAACCGATTTTCGGAGAGGTTACGCCTCGAGGAGTTTTAGGATGACCGCTTTTTGCGCGTCCAGACGATTCTCCGCCTGCTGAAAGATGATCGATCTCGGACTCAAGACGACGTCTCTTGTGATCTCGTATCCGGCGTGAATCGGCATATCGTGCATGACCTTCGCGTTTGTTTTTTCCATAAGAGAAGAATTGATCTGATACGGCATCATGAGTTCCATTCTTTCCTTTTTCTTATCCGCGTATGAAGGATCGTTGAAGAATTCCATGTCGAGCCAGGTATCCGTGTAGATATAATCCGCGTCTTTCACTGCCTTTTCGAGATTCTTCTCCCATGCGAGAGTTCCTTTCGACTTGGCTCTTTCGACTGTACCTTCATGGATGTTTTCTTTTTCCGCGATCGGCGTCGCGAGGGTAAGATGAATTCCCAGAGCGGCAGTGATCCCGATGAGAGAATTGACTACGTTGTTATGAACTCCGATGTAGGTAAGTTTTACTTGGTTTAAGGGGCGATCCGGTTTGTCCAAGGCGATCGTCATGACATCGGCGAGGGATTGACAAGGATGAAACATATTGTCGCATCCGTTGATGACAGGAACCTGAGATCCGTTTCTCATCGCCAAGAGGTCTTCGTGTTTTTTGAGACGAGCCATGATCACGGAGACGTTTCTAGAAAGATATCTCGCTTCCAAATCGATGTCGGAAAGTTGAAAGTTAGACGCCATCCAATCCAGATAGATTCCATGGCCTCCCATCTCGGTCATCGCGACTTCGAAAGAAACTCTGGTCCTTGTGGAAGTTTTCTGAAAAAGCATCGCGAGAGTTCTTCCGCTGAGATGACCCGCGTAGTTGACACGATTCTTTTTTACATGAATTGCAAAGTTGAGCAAATCGACGATTTCAGAATCCGACCAGTCTTCCCAGGAAATCAGATGTTTCACGTTACTTTCAGACATAAGAGATATGTACAGAAAACAAAACGGAAGTTGTTTCGTAAATGAAAATAGATCAGGAGCGCAGAAAGGCCGACCCAAGGGAGGACATTCTGCAAGTGGATGGAACTCTTATCTGGCGCCCATCAAACGACGAAAGTTGTCCTTTGGAAGGCTCCATTCTTTTAGTTCACAAGAGAAAACTTCCTTTTTCGCGGCGCGGTCCTCTCCACTCTAAAAAAAAAACGGGGCGAGAGCGCGCCACAAAAGAGTTAGGGAAAATCTTAAAGAGAAAAAAATTTAGAATCGGCTACTTCCATTCTTGGACCAGTGCCGTCGCTTTCTATGGATCGCAACGGCAGGGACAAATCTTAAAGAGAAAAAGATTTAGAGTCGGCTACTTCCATTCTTGAATCAGTGCCGTCGCTCTCTATGGATCGCAACGGCAGGGACAAATCTTAAAGAGAAAAAGATTTAGAATCGACTACTTCCATTCTTGGAGCAGTGCCGTCGCTCTCAATGGGTCGCAACGGCAGGGACAAATCTTAAAGAGAAAAAGACTTAGAATCGGCTACTTCCATTTTTGGAGCAGTGCCGTCGCTCTCTATGGATTGCAACGGCAGGGACAAATCCGAAACAAGAAAAAGCTCTGAGAGAATCTTCGAATACTAAAACGCGTGAGCCGCCGTTTTTAAGAACCGGATCGGATCCCGAAAAAATGCGGAAATAAATTCTTGAGAAGAATGTTTAAGAAGCGAGTTCCAGTGCGATGAGAAGATCCGGATACTTTGTGGTCTGATGAAATTGAATTCCTAAGATAAATCCATCTTGATCCGGTCTGCGAACCTGTCTTTGTAAACTTCCGTGAAATCGAAATTGGAGGTTTAAGTTGGGGGAAGCGATCTGGCCGCTCAAGGGAGATCCGACGAGGAGGTTCAACTCTTTCTGAGAAGAGATCGTGATTCCGTCTTCTCTGATTTTTAAGATATCAAAAGATTCTTCGAGTCCGTCGATATGAAGTTTCAATCCTTTGAGAACTCTGGATGGAGTGAGGGGAATCCCTTCCATAAAACACCTTTGTCTTTGTAAGATAAAAAAGAATGTAGTCGATTCCTGTTACAATCGATTTACCCGATCAATACGAACGTGAGAAAAAAAGAAAAGTCGGCATTGGAAATTTTTTTAAAGAATCGAGGAAGTTGAAATCGAAAAAGGCGAGGGGCTTCTAAGAATGGAAAAGCCCTGTTGGAGAATTTTGTCGGAGTTCCTACATTTTTTGAGGTTTGAAATTTGGTTGCAGAATTTGCTTTTTTGCGATAGAAGAAAGTCTCCCGAAATTTTCCCGCCACCTCTCCTCCTCCACCCAAAACTCAGCGCGGCACTCTCTACGGATCGCGCCGCAGGTGGGGCCCGCGTCTTTCACAGAGGAGCGTCGGAACTACGACGAGGCGCGCTCTTAAATTACAAGCTCTGGTTCTTTCTAACCTTCCATTCAATAAAAGTTCGCTCGTTCGAACCCCAGTTTAATTGCTGACAGTCGGCTTAGAACGAAAAATCTGGAATTGGGTAGGGCAAATTCTATGAGCGAGATCGTAACGCAGAAACACAATCAAACGATAGAAGAAGAAACCCGTCGAAGACGAACCTTTGCGATCATAGCCCACCCGGATGCGGGAAAAACTACACTCACTGAAAAACTTCTCCTCTACGGAGGCGCCATCCAACTCGCAGGTGCGGTAAAGGCTCGGAAGAATCGGAAGGCCGCCACTTCCGATTGGATGGAGATGGAAAAAGAAAAAGGAATTTCGATTACCTCTGCGGCGCTCCAGTTTGAATACAACGGACACGTCCTCAATCTCTTGGACACTCCGGGTCACGAAGATTTTTCCGAAGACACATATCGAACACTCATCGCGGCGGATACGGCAGTGATGGTTCTCGACGCCGGAAAGGGAGTTGAGCCACAGACGATCAAACTCTTCAAGGTCTGTCGAGATCGAGGAATCCCGATCGTAACCTTCATCAACAAAATGGACCGACCTACGAAGAACCTCTTTGTCCTTTTGGACGAGATCGAAAAGGTTCTCGGAATTTCCGCGGTTCCAATGGTTTGGCCGATCGGAACGGGCGTCGACTTCAGCGGAGTTTATTCCAGAAAAGACAAATCGATTCTTACCTATGTTAAAACTCCGGGAGGAAGTCAAAAGTCTTCCTTTCAAACATCGGGGATCAACGATCCGGAATTGGATTCTCGTTTTGAAGATTGGGTCATCAAGGCATTTCGAGAAGAATTGGAACTCGTAGAAGGTGGAATCTCCGAGTTTAGCGAAGAAGATTTTTTAGAATCCAAAATTACTCCTGTATTCTTCGGTTCCGCGGTAAACAACTTCGGAATCCAATTGTTTTTAGATGAATTTATAAAGATCGCACCACCGCCTATGTTCTTTCCTTTGAAAGACGGATCCAGACTCGATCCAATCCACACTCCCTTTAGCGGCTTTATCTTCAAGGTCCAAGCAAACATGAATCGTCAACATCGGGATCGAATCGCATTCTTAAGAGTCACTTCCGGTAAGTTTGAAAGAGGACTCAACGTCCTTCACGGAAGATTAGGAAAATCTGTTAAACTTTCTTCTTCTTTTGCTTTTTTCGGGCAGGATCGAAACACTGTGGATGAAGCGTATCCGGGAGATATCATCGGACTTGTAAATCCGGGAACCTATGCGATCGGAGATATCGTCGCTACTTCGAAGGTTCCCGATCTCAAAGGGCTTCCCGTGTTCGCACCGGAACTCTTTGCGACGATCTCTTCTTCCGATACCGCGAGTATGAAGAGTTTTCGAAAAGGAATCGATCAACTTGCGGAGGAAGGAATTCTGCATCTCTTTTCTTCTCAGACCGTCGGCGGAGGATTGCCGATCATCGGAGCGATGGGACAACTTCAGTTCGAGGTTTTCAAAAGGAGACTTATGGACGAATACAACGCGCCGTCCACGATCACGATTCTTCCGTATGCAATCTCTTGTTGGATTGCGCAGGAAGACCTTTCGAAAGTTCCCACTTCCGCAAATCTTGTTACGGATCGGGGAGGGCGCGCCGCACTTCTTTTCGACACCGAATGGGACAAGGGATACTTTCAAAAGAAGAATCCGGAGATAACTCTTTTGGATTATCCGCCTTCCGCCTAAAAGAATAAGAATCTTTTTCTTTGGGAAAAGAAGATCCCGTTTCCTCTGAAAGATCCCCTAAACACGGGATCTTTCTCTCACCTCTTCGCCAATCGGTGGCAGACTTTCCCTTATTTCTATAGAATGTAATATCCGAACCGTTTGTTTTCAAAGAATCTTCCGAATGAAAACGAAGTTTTCTTGGATTGCGCCGCCTTTCTTGACAAGAAGTCAGTCCATTCCATCGACAAAAATCAAAATTTTTGTTTTCTAAAAAACGGTTTTCGATTTTGAAAATCCACACATCGATCTTAAAAAAAAGAGAATTTTCAAAGTAAGAATCTGAATTTTTTCAGAGTCATACAATGTGTATTTGCACCAGATGTCTTTGAGGCGAAGCGGTCTTTGGCCACTTCGCCTATTTTTTTTTAAACCCATTTGTTCAAACGGGAAGTCCTTTTTTTAAAGGGCTTTTGCGGAATCGTCGACCGATTTCTTAAAAAGTCTTCATCCTCTTCCCAAAAACCCAATAAAAAGGAACCAAAATCCTTTCGGGATCTACGCCGTTTTTTTCAATTTTCGATCCACGTTATGCGCTTCCAAACGGTCGGCTCGATTTCGAATAAAGCGAAATGTTCAATGAAAGTCTTCATCTCCCACGGAAAAAACGGAATAACCTTCGGCCCAAAATTTTCTTTTACCTAAAATTCTGGAAGAATAACCTTTGAGATGACGAACTACCGTTGCAATTCCGATCGTCGGTGGAATGGAGAGAAGGGCATGGACCCGATTTTTAGTTCAGTTTACGAGATAAATTTTTAAGTTCAATTCTTCGCACTTTTCTCGAAAGAGATTTCGAATCTGAATCATCAAATGCGTATTTAACCAAGGATCCTTTTTTCTTGTTTCAAAGATCAAGTGGTAATCGTTTGCGTAGACGGAGTGGGCGAGTTTTGACTTTTTTCTGAGCGTTGTAATTTGAATGATTTTCATAGATTCTCCTGACTTTGTTGGAACTCCAGCGAATCTTTGATTCAACGTGAAAGTCAACCTTCCTATAAATCGAAGCAGGAAATTTTTTAGAAAATTATACATTTCGGCGAAATCTGAAAGAAAGGTGGAATGAAAGTTTCGATTGAAATGAGAACAAATTTGAATTTTAGAATATTCTAAAATATGCATTTTTTTTTGAAGTAGGTCGATTCTTGAAAGAAAATGTGGGAACTCTTACTTTCAAAGAGATTTCTAAAAAGGATTTATTATTTCCGACAAACAATCTCGTCCTGAAAAATACTTGAAATCGGACTTGAAGTCCCTCTCGAAGAAAATACGGATAAACCTTTTTTTAAGAATTCTAAAATGAAACGGCTTCTGAAAAAAAACCGAAGATCGTTTCGAAGGAAAATTCGATTCTTCTCAGTGAATATTCGAAGAAGAGAATAAAAAAAGCCGGCTTTTGAAGACCGGCTTTTTTAAAAGTAAATTCTAAGTTAGAATCGTTTAAGCAAGATTATCCGCGACCAATTCAGCGATATCTTTTACTTTTACTTCTTCTACTTTTCCTTCGTGTTTCACACCGTCGGTGATCATGGTCACGCAGAAAGGACAAGCCGTGGCGATGGTGGTCGCACCGGTATCCAGAAGTTGTTTTGTTCTCTTGATATTGACTCGATCGTTGTTTTGTTCTTCCATCCACATCTGAGCTCCACCGGCTCCACAACAAAGACCTTTTGTGTGGTGATCGGAAGGTTCGGCGAGCTTTCCACCGGCGACTTTTTTAACCACGTCTCTTGGGTTCTCGTAGTTATCATTGTAACGACCGATGTAGCAAGAATCGTGATAGGTGTATTTTCCGGAAGAAGCGTCTTCCGCTGTTTTTACATCCAGCTTTTTCTCTTTTACGAGGTCGTTGATAAACTCGGAATGGTGCACCACTTCGAAGTTTCCTCCGAACTGAGGATATTCGTTTTTGATTGTATTGTAGCAGTGTGGACAAGCGGTCACAACTTTTTTCACGTTGTATCCGTTCATCGTATCCACGTTTGTCTGTGCAAGAGTTTGGTAGAGATATTCATTTCCTCCTCTTCTTGCCGAATCTCCGGAACAGTTTTCTTCGGTTCCTAAGATTCCAAACTTCACGTCTGCTTTCTGGAGAATTTTTACGAAAGATTTCGCGATGCTCTTGTTTCTCTCGTCAAAAGCTCCGGCGCAACCGACCCAGTAGAGAACGTCTACGTTGGAATCTTCCGCCATGGTTTTTACACCAAGGCCGTCCGCCCAATCCGCTCTCGTGTGAGCTCCTACACCCCAAGGGTTGGAGTTGTTTTCCATGTTCACAAATGCGTTTTGAAGTTCTACAGGGAATTTGGATTCCGCAAGAACCAAGTGTCTTCTCATTTCCATGATAGCGTTGACTTGGTTGTTTCCAACGGGACAAGCTTCGACACAGGCGTAACAAGTCGTACAACCCCAAAGGGCTTCTTCGGAAAGACCTTCGTAGTTGTTGATCACGGCGGTATCCAGTGCGGCAACTTTTTCAGCGGCTACATTAGCGTCGGATTCTTCCAAACGAATCTTTGCAACTTCCGGCATTTTTTCAAGAAGTGCGTGTTTGAGTTCTACGATGATTGCTTTTGGGTTTAGAACTTTTCCGGTTCTGTTTGCGGGGCACTGAACTTGACAACGTCCGCACTCGATACAGGACATCCCGTCGAGAAGGTTCGGCCAAGGAAAGTCTTCCACACGATTTACACCCCAGACCACATTCTCATCTTCTAAATTGATTTTAGAAAGAGCTCCCTTCGGAGTATCGGATTGAAGGAAGTAGTTAAACGGTGCGAAGATCAAGTGCGCGTGTTTGGAAGTCGGCACGTAGAGCATGAATGCGAAGACGGAAAGAATGTGGATCCACCAAGTGATTTGAACAACCAAATCCGCAGTGGAATATTCCACACCGATCGATTTCCAAACCGCACCGATACCTGCCGCGATCAAAGAAGCGTTTTCAGTCGGACTGTCGTAAACTGCTCCCACTGCTTTGGCGCCTTCGCCCAAAAGTGTGGAGATCATAAGAATGGAAATCATCGAGATTACGATTGCAGAAGCAGGAGAATGGACATCGAGTCCTTTTGCTTTTTGAATCCATCTTCTCCAAGCAAAGAATCCGAGGCCGATCAAGACAAGAATGGAAACGACTTGTACGATCGATTCATACAAATGCCCCGCACTTTCTCCGAAAAGAAAACCGACGAGGGAGAACTTATAAGGGTCATCCATTCCGTAACCGATCAAACCCGAAATCATCTGGCTTGTGGTATGGATCGTATAAATTACGAAACCGTAAAAGATAAACGCATGCATGATTCCACGAAGAGGTTCTTTGAAGTTCTTCTTCTGAAGAATCACGTTCTGGAGAAAACTGTTGATTCGAAATCCCCAGTTCGGGTTTTCCAGAAAGTTCTCGGTCCCCGCGGCTTTTCTGGCGTTGAAGATCAGTTTAAGGCGATAAAGAATCGCACGAATAAAAACTACGTTCGCGATAACGAAGAGGATCGTAAAGATCACGTGAAAGGCGATTTGCGAAATTGCCATATTGATGAGTTACCCTTTCTTTTGGATTGGTGAATTGATTTACAGCGTAGGAATCGAGAACCTCCCTGTCGAGGAATTTTCAAATCTTGCATCTTCAGTAGAACGATCGTTCTTGAGATTGAAACTCAATGGTTTTCGAAGCAGATTCTCGTCCACGCTGTAAATCATCGAGTGTGGGAACTCTCACAGTTTTCGAAGCAGATTCTCGTCCACGCTGTGAAACATGGAGTGTGGGAACTCTCACAGTTTTCGAAGCAGATTCTCGTCCACGCTTTGAAACATCGAGTGTGGGAACTCTCACAGTTTTCACAAGGGCGGATTCACCTCCAAATTGAGACGAGGTCTCTTTGAATCAAAGAGTCTTGACAGACTCGATTTTCCTTTTAAAAAAGAAGATGCAAAATAAGGAATCAGTCCAAAGATTGAAGGACGTTCTTTTTTTTAGAATGCCTGAACAGGAGCAGAAGTGGCCTCAATTTTTTCATCGCATCCCACCGATCTTATCTTAGAAAAAGCCCTAGACGGGGTTCGCATTTCTCCCGAAGAAGCCTTGTCGCTTTATAAGGACGCAGACTATCTCAAGATCATGGCCACGGCTCGGACCTTGAGAGAAAAAATTCTCCCTCCCACGCAAGCAAGTTATACGATGTTTCGCGTCGTAAACTACACAAACTTCTGCAATGTGGAATGTAGTTTTTGTTCTTTTATGGATGAGATTGGAAGCGGGAAAGGTTACGTCCTAAGCGCCGAAGAAATTTTGGAAAAGATGGACTACGCAGTGAGCGAAGGCGCCGATCAGATGTTCCTCCAAGGTGGAGTTTACCCGGATCTTCCTTTTGATTATTATCTGAACGTCATCTCTTCCGTGAAAAAGAAATATCCGGACATGCACATTCGTGCGTTTTCTCCCGTGGAAATCATCAACTTAGAAAAAATCACGGGACTTCCTCTCAAAGAAGTATTACAAATTTTGAAACAAGCCGGCCTTGATTCCGTTCCCGGAGCGGGAGCCGAGATTCTTACGGATCGGATGCGCAATATCATTTCTCCTAAAAAGGCGACTACGGAAGAATGGGTTCGCGCGATGGAAACCTGTCACGAGGCTGGACTTCCGGGGAGCGCGAATATCGTCTTCGGTTCCGAGGAGACGAAAGAAGAAGTGATCGAACACCTAAGCGTCGTGCGAAATCTCCAGGACCGGTCCGGAGGATTCTTATCCTTTATTCCTTGGACGTTTCAACCGCAGACAAAACGTTTTAAAGTGCGCGCCGTTTCCACGCAAGAATATCTAAAGGTTCTCGGGATTTGTAGAATCTTCTTAGACAACATTCCTCATATCGAAACCTCCGTAATGGTTCTTGGAAAGGGAGTCGGACAACTTGCGTTGACGAGCGGAGCCGACGATATCTCTTCCGTCGTCATCGAAGAAAACGTCCTTCGTTCCTACGGACTCAAGACCGAAAAAGAAGCGATCAAGTTTTTGAAGGAAGGCGGATTTGTTCCAAAACGAAGAGACCTTCTCTACAACTACGATCGATACGGAAACGAATTGGCGCAGAGTCTTTAGAAATTTCTCTTCGAGGGAATCTTCTTTTTTTTCATCTTAAAAAAGAGGGAAATTTTTCTCCGAAGGACTGTTCTTCTAAAGGGACGTGGTCCGAAAATCTTCGTTTCGTTCTTTGAGATGGATCTCGCCAAATTCTGCTGGAGAAACGGACTTGAAGTCCGGATCAACCTATATTTACAAAAAATAGATTTGTCGGAACAAAGAATGGCTCTTCCCATACGATTCCGAGATAAGAATTAGAAAAGAGAAGAATCCGTTTTTCGAAGGAAAAAGGTCTTATAAAGAGAACGTCTTTCCAAACAAAAGGAAGATGAGGAGAAAGAGATGAAGATTTTGAATAGCATTCTGGTGTTTTCCTTGGCATTTACCTCCTGCACACACGAGGTAAAAGAGAGAATTCATGTGGATACGGGTGTCACCGTAAAAACCCTCGGACCTCATCAATACGAACTTGTCTCAATCGGTCAGGCGTCTTCTTCTTCTGTCGAAGAAAACGACAAGTTCAAAATGCAGAACACTTCCTGCACAGCGGCCAAGACGATCGCCACTCGAAAGCTGGAGGAACTCGAACCGGATCAAAAGAACAGACAGTTTTTTTTGGAACTCAAGAATACGAAGTATTTAGAAGAAGGCGTTTATTGCGAGATCACCTATCACTACGAACTTCCAACTCCTAAGAAGTAAAGGATTTCGGATTTTCTTTCGGAAAATAGCGAACAGGTTCGATAAACGAGACCCGATTTCTTCCCTTTTTTTTGGATTCGTAAAGAGCTGAGTCGATCGAGTGATAGATGTCGTCGAAACTGAATTCTCCTTCGGGGCCGAAGATGCAGGCTCCGATGGAAACTGTGATTTTTACGGGATCGCCTGTTTTTGTATGATACGATAGTTCCTTGGTGGAAACGTCCAATCTGAGTTTTTCACAGAGTTGGGAAAGGTCTTCTCTTTTGATCGCGTCGAGAAGAATACAAAATTCGTCCCCTCCGATTCGGGAACAGACGTCGGTGGCTCTGACTCTGTGTTTCATCACTTCCGAAATCGTTCTCAAAGCCTGATCTCCTGCAAGATGTCCGTAGGAATCGTTGATCTCTTTGAGATAGTCCATATCCAAGATGATCATCGCGAGAGAGAATCGATAACGTTGCGCTCTCTTTAAAAAAAGTTCAAACTGTTCGATCAGATATCTTCTATTGTAAAGACGAGTGAGTTCATCCACCTTCGAAATTTTTTCGATCTGAATGTTTTTGTCTCGGAGTTTGCTCACTGCCTTTTGTAATTTTTTCTTTGCACGATGATCCATCACTCTCCAGAAATTGATCAGAAGATTCCCGATCACACCTGTCGTAAGATAAATCAGAATGATCGCAAAGTCGTGTTGCAAAGGTATTGCAAAACCGGTGATCGTCGTACAAACTACGAGAGAAAAATAAAAGAGGGAGTTGAAAAAGATCACCGTGGTTCCCGTAAACCAGAGGAGAATGTTTCCGCTCACGACCAGGGCGGTAAAAAAATGGAAGTAAAGTCCCATTCTTTCCGAATCCAAAAAAACAAAGGGGAGCAAAGAGAATACGATGGTTCCTGAGGAGAGAATACTAAACCTTTCAATGCTCTTCCGAAAAAAATGCTTCCATTTTATAAGTAAGAATGCGAAAAACCCGGAAAGAAAAATCACCGTCAATCGAGAGAAAATCAAGAGACGATTTTCTTCACCAAAGGGATGGGCTCCATCGGGAACCAATGCGGAAAGAATACTGATCCCAATGCAGAGAAAAAAATAGATTACGGTCGCTCTTCGGATGTCCGGTTGATAGATTTTTAGATAATCATCCGGGAAGGGATTGAAAAAAACTCTTCGAGCGAGGAGTCTAATTTTTTGATTGTTTCCGAATGAATATCTCATTTCTCTTTAAATTGCAAAACAGGATCTCGCTCCCCATTTTAAAAATGGCTCTGTTTAAACAATCAGGATTTCTGCGAGTTCACCTACAAAGGAATTCGACCGAATTTGGAAAAAAATAACAGTGTCGAATTTTAAAAAACGACGATCTTTCGTGGATTTTTTGTCAGAACGGAAGGAAGGGGCATTCCTTCGCCACCGAGGGAGCGGACCGATTTACCGTTGATTCGAAGAGAAACTCCTCGAATCGGTAGATTCTCCATCAAACTATATGTGAGCTGGTCGATTCGATCCTTGAGAATTTCCGGACCCGCGTCTCGTTCTAAATCTGCGCTGAGAGAAATTTTTAGGATTCCGTCTTCGATTTTGTAATCGGAATCATACGCGAGACGAGAAGGAATCGAGTTGAGAATTCCTTTCTCTTTTTCCGCAAGGACGGGGCCTGCAATCAGGGAATTTAAGATCAGCTTCACGCGGTCCCCACCTTTGGAAAGACGAAGAACCTTCACCAGCCTCGAATGACTTTTACTTCCCTTTCCATAAAACTTGAGAAAGTAGAGGGCCAGTTCTCCTTTTTCGGTTGGGAGAACGGTTGTGGATTCTTTGCCCTGCGATTCTGAAATTTGAGGGTCCATCACAGGCACGAGATTCTCCTCGTTTAGGTCTTCTTCGACGGTGTTTGTATTTTCGGAAGACGAGGTCTGTACGTCTCCGTTTTGTAGGAGTTCTCCGAGGATTTCGTCTTCGGCTTGATCCATCATCTCTTTGTGATTGAGATTTCCACGATTGGAATTTTGGGATTCCGGATTCATCTTGCCGATGTTTCGAAAACCTTGAAAGCCGGTTCCCGAAAGAGAAAATCCGGAGCCGGTGCTTTTATCCAAAAGCACTAACGTAAAGATAATCCCTGTAAGAATGAAGATGAGATTTTTTCTTTTTTCAGAATCCGGCACTCTATCATTTTCGGAAAGAATTCGGATTCTATTCAGCCAAAATCAGAGGAGTTTTGCGAGATCGGAAAGGTTTTTGAGTTCCATCTCGAAGTCCGGAATTTCTCCCGGATTGGCGTGTCCGTAGGTGCAAAAAGCAAAAGGACAACCGTTTTGGCGAGCCGCTTCGTGGTCGGAAAGCCTGTCTCCGATCATAAGAATTTTCTCCGCTTCGAATCCGTAGAGTTTAACGTATTCTTTTAGAATTCCACCTTTGGTTTTGATCCTTTCGTTGTCGATGACTACGATCGGATCAAAGAAGGGAAGAGCTCCGGCTACATCCAGGATGGTTTCTACGTACTGCCTTCTTCCGTTGGACGCGGCTAAAATTCGAAAACCCTTCCGGGAAAGAGATTCGATCGTCTCTTTCACCTGAGGATAAAATTCTCCTTCTCCGTTTCGGATCCTCTGACAGAGAAAACGGAGGACGCTGTCCGAAATCGAGTCTCTTTGTTCTTCTTGAAGTTGGGGAAGAAGATTGAGGAAAATGGTTTTGACCGGCTTTCCGATCTCGTCCATAATTCTTTCTCGCGAAGGCAATTCTATGGGAATCCCCGAACTTTTGGAAAAATGTTCGATCGAATCCTTATAGACTTCGAGAATGATCTCCTCGGAGGAAAACAAGGTTCCGTCTACGTCGAAGGCGAGGGCCTGCAGAGAATCGCTGGAAAAAGAAGACATTTCTGAGGACACTTTCTGAAAACCGATCCTTTTGGCATTTTCTTTTTCCCTTTGCTTGATTTTCCCCGGACGCGGAGAAAATAGGAAGTATCTCCTCCATGAAAACCTCGGACCTCGGTCAAACTGGCGCTTCTTCTTCGAAAACGATTTTGCAAAATCGTGCGGAACTCTTTTCATCCTTTGTCTGGACCGATTATAAGGCGCAACTGCAGAATCGGGTCCAAGGTGAAAAATTGGAGCGTTACTTCGAGCTGAGTTCGAGCGAAAGAATCGGATTACAAGAGACGATTCGACTGAACGTTTCCGCGACCCCATATTACATTTCTCTTACGGACCCGAACGATCCGGAAGATCCGATTCGAAAGATGATTCTTCCGAGAGAAGCAGAATCGATTTTTTCTCCGGAAGAATCAAACGATCCTCTTCACGAAGAAAGACTTTCACCGGTGAGAGGTTTGACTCATATGTATCCGGACCGGGTACTTCTTTTTACCAATCACGAATGTTCGGTTTATTGCAGACATTGTATGAGAGGAAGAAAGGTTTCCGATTCCAAGGAGAGAATGACGACTGAAAACTTGGAATCGTGTTTTGAATACATAGAATCCCATCCTGAAATTAGGGACGTTGTTTTGTCCGGAGGAGATCCCCTGAACTTGAGCGATTCCAAGATCGATTGGATTTTGGAACGACTCGAAAGAATCGAACACGTAAAAATCTGCAGGTTAGGGACAAGAAATCCCGTGACACTGCCGTTTCGAATCACATACGAACTTTGTAATATAATAGATTCTCATAATAACGATCGATTGTCCGTCTTCTGCAACACGCAATTCAATCACGCCAAGGAATGTACTCCCGAAGCGAAAGAAGCGGTTCTAAAACTTCTCAAAGCCGGTGTGAGCGTCGGGAATCAGTGTGTGCTCCTAAAAGGGATCAACGATTCCGGAGAAACTATGTTAGAACTTCATAAAAAACTGTTGGAGTTACGAATCCGAGCGTATTATATGTACGATCCCGAATTGATTCCTGGTTCCAGAGGTTTTAGAACCCCCCTTGCGAAAGGAATCGAGATTGTAGGTTATCTTCGCGGAAAGATCGCCGGAATGGGAATCCCTCAATTTGTGAACGACCTACCTGGGGGAGGAGGAAAGATTACCCTGACTCCGGATTGGTATCTCGGTTATTACAAACCGGAGAGGACGCACGTCTTTCGATCCGCGTTACGCGGGACGTATCACTTGAGTCCGGAACCTCCCGATTCCACAATGGAAGAACAATATCCTGAAATCTCCCTCGAAACCTGGGAAAGAATTTTTCCAGGAAGTTTCGGCGCGAAAGAAAAACATTCGTATGAATGAGAAAATTCCGACCGTCCTTGCATATGCCGATCTTCACGAGTTTACGGGAGAATTTCCGGATTCTTACAAACAAGAATGGGAATCTTCCGCTTCCGTTGAGAGAATTCTTGAATTGTTAAACGAACTCGGAGAAACTACCGAACTCGTGGTTACTCCGAAAGATCTATTAGAAAAATTGAATTTATACTCATCGATTCCTTTTTCTAAACGGCCGGTGATCTTTCATTTGATGGAAGGGTTTCGTTCCAGAAATCGGGAAGCTTTGATTCCTGCGTCCGCCGAACTTTTCGGATTTCCACATACAGGTTCGGACGCCTTCGCCCAAAACGTTTCTTTGGATAAGAATCTAACGAAACTATTTGCCAAATCCTTGGGAATTCCCGTCCCAAATGGATTCTCCTTATCCTATGAAGATCGAAAGAATTTCGTTTTGCCGAAAGAGGTCCCGTATCCTTGTTTTTTGAAACCTTCCGGAGAAGGTTCAAGCCTCGGAATCGGAGAGGAGAGCCTGGTTTTGAACGAAGACGAACTCTTTACTCGTTTAAAGGATTTACCCGAGGAATACTTCCCTTACTTAGTGGAAGAATACTTAAAAGGTTCTGAATATACGATTTCCGTAATGGGATCTCCCGGTTATGGGTATCGTGTCAGCGGCGCGGGGAGATTGGTTTTGCGGGAGGATCTGAAAGTGGAAGACGTTTACGGAGAAAAAACGAAGTCGAAGGATAGGATGCCGGAGGCCTTGGTTTTTGATTGTCCGGAGAAAACGGAGTCGTTCCTCCAGGAGCAAAGCGTGCTGATTTGTAAATCTTTAGCCACTTCCGGTCCTGCACGTTTGGATTGGAAATGTAACGGGGAAGAAAAACCGTTTCTTTTGGAAGTCAATCTGACGCCCGGTCTGTCTCCGTTTTATTCCACTTTTCCGATTTGTTATCGTCAGGGCTTAGGGGACGAAAAAACCTTGTTTTCAGAGATTCTCAAGATCGCGAGATTGGAATCGGAATCTCCTCGGTTTTTATATTCCAAGTTCAAGACGACTCATTCCAGTCTCACGAAATCGTAGAAAAAGAATTTATGCAGACGTTTCATTCTTCTCAAACTTCCGTTTCTTTTCGAACTTCCCTGGAAGAATCGGTTCGTAAACATCCTGTTTTAACTTCTAATTTTTGGTTGGAATCCAAGGAAAGAAGAATGGAAAAGGAAGACCTTCTTCTTTGGTTGCGTCAGGAATATTTTGTGAGCGTGGATTTCGTAAACTGGTTTCTGAACACGGCGGCGATCAGCGAAAGTCTGGAAGCGAAGATTGTTCTCGTTCAAAATATCTGGGAAGAGTTGGGCGAAGGAACGGCGGCCGATTCTCATGTTTCGATTCTTAGGAAATTTCTTTCCGATATGGGAGAGGTGGTTTTTGAATCACACTGTCTTCCTGAAACCAAAGCCTATCTCGATTTAATGAGAAGAATAACGACTACGGATTTTTATTCGGCACTCGGCGCACTCGGCCCTGCCAACGAGTATTTGCTTAAATTAGAATATTCAAGAATGTTTATGTCTTACCGAGAGTTGAAAGGTCGATCGTCACTTCCGGAGGGGAAATTCTTCCAAGTCAACTTGGATGCGGACGAATCTCACGCGGAAAAACTTTTTCGTTTGATCGAATCCGTCGCAGATACTGAGGAAAAGAAGAATAGGGTGATGGAAGGAAATCGCCTGGCACTGGATGCGAGGCTCGTTTTTTACGAAGGGTTATCTGCTTTTCAAAGTCTTTAAGAGGTTCATTCCGATCATTCCAAAAATCGGTATCAGAGGAAGATAGAGAAGGGGCGCGATCCATCGAAATCCTCTGAGAGAATGGCTGAGTTTTCGGACCGCAAAAAAACCGGGGTAACGCCTTCCGTCTGCGATCATCTGAACGTTTCCTTCTGCAACTTGAATGTTTAGGTTCGGATGAATTTCTCTGAGTTCTTTTTCGGAAAATTCTCGGAATGATTGAAAACGGATCTTAGGGTTGAGGTTATACGATTGGAGCTTCTGGGCTAAATCCTTGCAGAAATTGCAATCCCCATCGTATAAAAAGACAAGTGCGTTCATGTGATTTCCCTTCTTGGTCCATTCTAAAAAATGAATGCGTTTTGTCGTAGTTCCGACTTTCACCGTGCAAGTTTCTCGGCCCCACCCTGACCTTGGGTGGAGGGGTGCGGTGGCGGGAAAACCTCCCTGAAATTTTCCCTTAACAGAGGAACCCACTTTTTGCAAGTTGGATTCTTCTTGTCGTAGTTCCGACTTTCACCGTGCAAGTTTCTCGGCCCCACCCTGACCTTGGGTGGAGGGGTGCGGTGGCGGGAAAACCTCCCGGCGATTTTCCCTTAACAGAAGAACCCACTTTTTGCAAGTTGGATTCTTCTCGTAGGAACTCCTACAAATCATCCATTTTAACATTTACAAAGTTCGTTTGTTCGGCAAGTAGACATCGGAGAAATTCGCCGACTACTTCGGATTGTTAGACGGTGCTTCCAAATCCTGAGGAAGATTTTTTAGAAAATTACAAATCGGTTGAATGTGTTCTTCCAAAACTCCGATCCAAAAATAAATCCAGATTCCTTCTTTTTGCATTCCGTCGCAGACCTTCATATACCACTTGGAGATGGAATTTTCCTTTCGTGCTCTCCAAAAAAGGACCGGAAATCTTTGAACCATTTGATCCCAGATATCCCTTCCCACTCCTTCTCCTCTTGCGATTTCGTCTACCGCGAACTTGGAAAGAAAAAAACCGTAAGGAGTCTTTTTTACCAGAGCACATCCCTTGTATTCGGATTCGAGAAGAATCCCTGCAAATTCCTGTTCCCAAAAATTCGGCTTCAAAGGTCTCTGAAATGCTCTTTCAATCAGGTGATTGATCTTTTCTTTCGGAACCGAATTGAGATCGGAAATAAAATCGATTCGATTCTTTTTTCGGATGAGAGTTCCGCTTCCTTTGATCGTGAATAATTCTTTCAAAATAGAAGAGGCGGACGTGATCGCGATCCCGAATTCGGGATCCATTACGTTTTTATAAAGTTCATTGCAGGCGTGAAAAAGGACTGAATCGATTGGGTCGGGTTCGATCGTGGAATCGACGTCGTAGATCGAAATTTTTTCTCCACCCGAATAAATTCCACCACGAGGATTCAAGTAGATGAGTTTTTTTGTCTTTAGAGAAGAACAAAGGTTGTTTAAGAATTCGAAAAGAGCCTTCCCTCTTTCTTCCGCGATGAATACGGGAAGTTTTTTTTCCGTCAGAGCTAACGCAACCGAACTTTCTATCTGATTGAAATGACGAAAGAGTTTTCCAGGTAGAGTCGAGTCCGCTTCCTCTTTGGATTGGTTTCTGTAAAAAAGATTTGTGTATGAAATTCCGTCCTTATCCAATACCACAACCGGATAGAGTTCCAATTTGTGAAGAAGTTTGAGGTTGTAGAGAAGCGCTTCCGCAGATTCCATCAAAGTTCCCGAGTCTGCATAGATTACGGCGAACTTTTCTGGTTCGATGGAACGAAAGAGTTTTAAAAATTGGAATGAATCCTTCGTGTTCTCAGTGACTTCTAAGAGTTTAAGAAGAATTTCCTGGTGTTTCATTCCAAATCGATTGGATTATTTGCCCAGAGTGTAGGCAACTAATTTTCCCTTAAGCTTCCCGATTGTAAGCGATTGTTCCTTGTCTTTCTTCAACTTCAGAAAACCCAAAAGGGACGTATCTCCGCAAACAAGCGCAAGCACATTCCCCGAGAAATGGTCCTTGAGTCGTTTTCCCCAGGCCAAATAGATTTCCTTTGCTTCTTCCTTGGTCCCAAGACGAACCCCGTAAGGTGGATTCGTAACGATATATCCGTTTTGAATTCCTTTTTCATTCTCCGAAACCGTTGCATCGGCAGTGAAAAACTCGATGAGATGATCGACGCCGGCGTTTTTCGCGTTTAACTTCGCGAGATTCAAAGCTTTTTCGTCCGCGTCCGAAGCGAATATCAGGGTTTTTGAAACCTTTCCCGCTGCTTCCTTGAGATTGGGTTCTCCAAAAAGTTTTTTAAACGGAAGGGAAGAATCCAAACTCCTGTAATTCGTATATCCGCCGTATAAAAGTTTCAAGGCCGCCTCGATCACGATCGTTCCCGAACCGCAGAATGGATCGTATAACACGGATTTGGTGTCCCAGCCCGAATATCGAACCAAAGCGGAGGCGAGAATTTCGCGAATCGGGGCTTCTCCACCGATTCTTCCATGACCTCTTTGTTGTAAAGGTCTCGTATTTAGACCGAGGGAAAGTTTTGCGTGATCGGAATGAGAGCGAAGATAGAATAAAAAATCGGGTTCGTCTCTGGAAACTTGCGGAGTATCCTTCCCCTTGGAACGGAAACGATCGAACATCGCGTCCTTGAGTTTGTAAGTCGCATAACGTGAATCTTTTAAGGAATCTTTCGTGGTGGAATCGATTCGGAAAGATTGTTCGGATGAGATGATTTTTTCAAAAGGAAATTGAAGCGCCTGATTATAAAGGTCTTCGGGACTATCGACTCTCCAATAACGTAAAGAAATGCTGATACCGGATGCGATTCCAGTGGTAAGAATAAAATCCTTTAACGCCTTCGCCGATCCCTGAAAGAAAACGCCTCCTCGATTTTCGGCGACCACCGTGAGTCCCGCTTCCAGGATTTCCTCTCGAAGTAAACCGGAAAGTCCGTCCGGACAAGAAGCGTGATATTCGAATGTGTCCGGTCTGGAAAAATCCCATTCCGTTTTGGATGGGATTTCTTTTTCTCTGGAACGGTCCGTAAAAGAAGATCTTCCCTCGGGTTTACGAACTTTTAACCTCAGGGATTTTTTGGGAGCAGGACCTCTAAAATTCGTCACTCGATTTGTTGCGCCAGATAGTTTTCAACGCCGATTTGACGAATGATTTCCTGTTGTGCTTCGATCCAATCGACGTGTTCTTCTTCCGAAACGAGAATTTTCTCAAAAAGTTCGCGGGTTCCGTTATCGTTGTTTTTCACCGCGATCGCAATCCCTCTGTTAAATCTTTCGACGGCCGCGTATTCCAGTTCCAGGTCCGCTTTGAGGATTTCCTGAATATTGTTTCCGACGTTGATCTTCATGTATCTCTGAAGATCGGGAACTCCGTCCAGATAAAGAATTCGATCGATGACTTCGTCGGCGTGTTTCATCTCGTCAATCGATTCGTGTTTCATAAAGTCTGCGAGTTTTTTGAAACCCCAATTCTTGTTCATCTTTGCGTGAATAAAATATTGATTGATAGCTGTGAGTTCGGCGGCAAGAACTTCGCCAAGAATTTCGAGAACTTCTTTGTTTCCTTTCATCTTTTTTCCCCTTCCATCCTTTCAGTATAAAAATCATTCTTAAATTTGCAAGGATAGTTTATAAAGTCTTCTGAAAAGTCGCTCGCCTCGTTTTGATTTATTTTTTTTGATTTTCAATCTCACAATTTTCAAAAAGATAGACCAAGTGTCTTCATCCGCTTTCATCATCGATTCACAACTCAGTCGCTTCGGTAAAACTGAACTTGATTATCATTCTCTTTCGTATCAAACCGCGATTCAACTTCTCAAAAGAAATTCTGATTTTGAACCTCAATTTCTTATCTTTGCGGCGATGGCTCCGGAACGTTATACAGGAGAGATTTTTCTTCCCGCAAGAATCAAAGAAAGTTTAGGCCTGAAGAATCTTTTCGTCATCCGCACGGAGACCGCATCCTCGAGTGGAGCGAGTGCGTTGCATACCGCGACCTATCTTCTGAGATCCGGTTCGTTTCAAAGAGGAATTGTGATCGCAACCGAAGTGATGAGCCGTCTTGAAAGAGAAGCAAACAATCTACTCTTGGGAAGTGTTTTGTCCGAGCGCCAAAGGGGATTTGCCATGTCCATGGCCCAGGGTGGGGGAATGATCGCGACTCGGTATCTCTACGAACACGGATACGATCGGAAGGATCTCTTTACACTTTCCAAAAAACTCCACGACAATGGACTTCAGAACCAAAACGCGCATATTCGAAAGAATATTACGGAAGAAGAATATTTTAAATCACCCCTTTTTACGAGTCCGCTCTGTTTGTATGATATTTCTCCTCTTTCGGATGGCAGTTGCGCTTTGCTCCTGAGCTCTGAAAAAACGAATTCTTCCAAGGAATTGAAGATCGCCGGTATGGGACACGGAATCGGAAACCTTTCTTCTCCTCCGGGAGACTTGAGTTTTCCTTCGAGTGTTTCTGCATTCGCCGGCGCCTACAAAGAAGCCTGCCTAAAACCGGAAGACATACATATCGCCGAACTTCACGATGCGTTTACTCCATTCGAGTTGATCGGAGCCGAGGACGCCGGACTTTTTCCTCGAGGAAAAGCGCTACGTTATGTGAAAGAGGGAAAGACCCATCCGGACGGACAACTTCCGATCAACGCTTCCGGAGGTTTGAAAACGAGAGGACATCCGGTCGGCGTTTCCGGTTTGGCTCAGATTGCGGAACTTCAAACCTGGATGTATAAGGAGGAACGTTTTCAAAACGGACTCGCTCTTTCCATCGGAGGATTGGGAGTGAACAACTTTGCAACGATTCTTTCCAAAGGATAAGAATGGAATTTTAACGTGAATGAAAAAATACTTTTGATTCAAACGGCGTTTCTCGGCGACCTAATCTTAACGACCGCATTCTTTCGAGAAGTAAAACGCAAGTATCCGAATTCTCATCTCACCGTTGTCGTCAACAAAGGCACGGACGGTGTTTTGGAAGCGAATCCTCATATCGATCGCCTGATTCCTCTGGATAAGAAAGAATTTAAAAAATCTCTTTGGAAATTTATTTCGTTTCTTTGGAACTTAAGAAAAGAAGAATATACCCTTTGCCTCCTTCCCCATTTTTCCTTTCGGTCCACATTGATGGGTTTTGCGAGCGGAGCGAAAGTAAGAATCGGATATGAAAGCGCCGGTTTTTCTTTCCTCTTAACAAAACGGATTCCGCGACCTTTGCGGGGAAAACACGAGGTGGAAAAATTATTCTCCTTAATCTACGATGAAAAGGAATACGCAAATCTTTCCAAACGACCGGAGTTGTTTTGGAAGGAAGAATCGATTTTTCGTGTGCGTGTATTGATGAAGGAGAACGGACTTGAACCGGGAAACTTTATTCTTCTGGCTCCGAGTTCGGTCTGGGAAACAAAGCGGATGCCGGCTCCCCAGTTTCGTGCGTTAGGTGAACGACTTTTCAAAGAATCAGGAAAGAAAATCGTTCTCATCGGATCCAAAGGGGATTTCGAACTCTGCGAGGAAGTCGGTTCCGGTTTCGGAATCAATCTCGCAGGAAAGACGAATCTTCAGGAACTTTCGTTTCTGGTTTCCAAAGCCTCCCTGATGGTCAGCAACGATTCTTCTCCGATTCATTTTGCCTCGGCCTTTAATATTCCTACGTTAGCCGTCTTTGGAGCGACCGTTCCGGATTTCGGTTATACTCCTTTGGCGGATCGTTCTTTTGTTTCCGGTATTTCCGGGCTTTCTTGTCGTCCCTGTGGAATTCACGGCGGAAGAGTTTGTCCGGAAGGACATTTTCGTTGTATGAGAGAACAGGATCCCGACAAATTATTTTCAATCGCAGTCCAATTAGAAAAGGGAATCCAACCATGACACATTCAATCTATCGGGAAAGAATCAAGGAAGTTCAAAAAAAACTCAAAGAAGGCGAGGTTCTGATCGTCTTTGCGGCTTCTCATTCCATCAGAAATCGGGATGTGGAGTATAAGTTTCGTCAGGATTCCGATTATTTCTATCTGACCGGCTTGGACGAAGCGGACGGAATTCTTATATTAAAGAATTCTTATAAATCGATCTTTATGCTTCCGAAGGATAAAGAAAAAGAAATTTGGACAGGTATTCGGATCGGAAAAGAAAATGCGAAGTCGCTCCTGGCTCTCGACGAGTCATTCGATACGAACGAATGGGAATCGAAGTTAGACGAAATTCTCGTCAATCAGCATACGCTCTATCATTTTTTCGGAAGGAACTTGGTTCGGGATTCTAAACTGATCCAGTGGATCTATTCCCTCAATCAACGTTCGAGAGAAGGGAAGTTCGGCCCGAGAAGAATCGAATCTCCCGATTTTTTACACTGGATGAGAATGTTCAAAACACCCGCGGAAATTTCAGCGCTACAAGAATCCGCAAGAATCACCGCGCTCGGTCACGAACGTCTGATGAAAGAATCCAAACCGGGAATGTTCGAATACGAACTGGAAGCCATCTTAGAATCCGAATATCTCAAACAAGGAGCTTGGGGAGGAGGATACGGACATATCGTAGCAACGGGTAGAAACGCGACGATCCTTCACTATACGTCTAACAACTGTCAGTTGAAAGAAGGCGAGCTCGTTTTAGTCGACAGCGGCGCTGAAAAAGGATATTACACAGCGGATGTTACGCGTAACTTTCCGGTCGGCAAAAAATTCTCACCCGAACAAAAGGCTGTCTACGAAGTCGTTCTCAAGGCTCAGAAGGAAGCGGTTTTACATACGAGAGAAGGTGTGGAATTTGTCGCGATTCATAATCAAGCGGTAAAAACTCTTATCGAAGGGTTGAAAGATTTGGGAATACTGCAAGGTTCTTTAGATTCCATTTTGGAACAAGGGACATTCAAAAAATATTATATGCATCGGACGAGTCATTATTTGGGTATGGATGTTCACGACGTTGGGACGTATTATCAAAGCGGGTCGTCGAAGAAGCTGGAAAACGGTCAGGTAATCACGATCGAACCCGGATTGTATTTTGATCCGGAAGATCCTGAAATTCCGGAACGTTTTCGCGGGATCGGCATCCGAATCGAGGACGACGTTTTGGTCGACGGTCAGAGTTCACGGAATTTGACGGAGATGATTCCGAAAGAAATCTCCGAAATAGAAGCCCTCAAACGTTAAACCGAAGTGGTTCAGGATATATCCAGGCCATCTCCGTTTTGATTGAGGAATTGTTTTATAAAAAGAAATTCTTCATTCCTAAAAAAGCCAATTTTTCCTTGTCTTAACCGTTAGAAGAACGTTCGTTGTATTGTTTTTCAATACACAAAGAAAGTTCTGAATTCGGAACCAAATAAGAACTAAGGAAGAGTTGTTTTTATGTTTTTAAACAAACATGTCCTCGATCCGGATTCTATAGAGAAGCGCCTTTCCTTTTCTTATCCTTGTTTCGTCCAAAACCGGTATGTGCAAAAAAAGTATGTTCCCTTTTTGATTCTTACTCTTTTGGTAAGTCTCATCCTCTTTCCTTTTTCGGTTTTTCCGGAAGCGATTCAAAAAATTTCATCCTTTGATACGATCACGAGTTTGGACTCCGGTTCCCAACATCATTGGGAGATTACGACTTCACCGCTGGATCCAGTTTCTTTTTCTAAATCCTATCTCGAAGGTAAGAAGAATTCCACTCCATTCGAAATCTATAATGCTCCCGGCGTTCATAAATTAAAAGATGAATCCGTTCAGACGGTTTATATCGTAAAAAAATTCATCGCTCCGAAAGAATGGAATGCGCCGAGCCTTTCCGTTCGTCTGGGGACAATCAATGATAAGGACAGGACATACCTCAACGGAACTCTGATCGGAGCCACGGGAGATTTCGACGAAAAATATCCGCAAGCTTACGATAAGATTCGTGTCTATTCGATTTCCAACGATCTGATCCGAAAGGGTGAAAAGAATATTATAGTGATTCAGGTGAAAAAGTTCTTTGATCGAGAAGTGGGAATCGAGCAGGATCGAACCGAAATCGGGGATACATCCTTAATTCTGAAAGACCTTCTTCGTGCGGAGTATATTAAAACATTCTTATTGATGATTTATCTGACCGTGGGTGGATATTTTCTTTTTTTATACGTCAGACGTCGTTCGGACCAGGAGAACTTATATTACGGTCTTTTTACGATTCTTTTCTTTCTTTATCAATTTTTAAGAAATCAGATCAAATACGACCTTGGAATCGAATTCATTTATATGAAGAAAGTGGAATATTTGATTCTCACCATATTGATTCCGATGTTTTCCAATTTTGTTCGCGTCTATTTTAAGTATTCTCGCAATCTGTTCTTGAACGTCTTAGACGGAAGTTACGCAACCTTTGCCGTGTTCTATCTTTTTTCCAATAACGTAATTCACTACAATCTCCTCAACAAACACGTGGTTCAATACGGCTGGATTCTTTACGTAGGTCTGATTTCGTATTATCTCGTCCGGAGAATCGCGCAGAAGGATCGGGACGCACTTTTTATTCTTTTCGGCGTTTTGGTCGTTGTGGTAGCGGGTGTTTTGGATACACTCGGAGCTCGCAATGTGATCGTTTTTCCGAGGGTCGTCGGATACGCGTTTCTATTTTTTATTTTGAGCATCGCAACGATTCTTGCAAATAAGTTTGTACGTTTGAACGAGGAAGTGGAAGAATTAAACGAAGACCTTGAAAAAAAAGTCGAACAAAGAACCGAAGAGCTCAAACTGTCTTTAGAGCAAGTCAATCGTCTGAAAATACAACAGGATGCGGATTACTTTCTTACTTCTCTTTTGATCAATCCTCTTTCATCCAATAAAAATACGAGCGAGGTCGTTAAGACCGAGTTTTATACAAAGCAGAAAAAATCCTTCGAATTCAAGGGGAAAACCTACGAGATCGGAGGAGATATTTTGATTTCGGGTAACGTGGAACTCAGTGGAAAACGTTATGTGGTCTTCGTGAACGGGGATGCGATGGGAAAATCCATCCAGGGAGCCGGCGGAGCTTTGGTTATGGGAACCGTTTTTAATACGATCCTGACTCGATCCGGGATCAGTTCTCAGAAAGATAAGTCTCCGGAACGTTGGTTGAAAGAGGCGTTTTTAGAACTTC
The DNA here is from genome assembly GCF_003545885.1 of Leptospira stimsonii. Lineage (NCBI taxonomy): Bacteria > Pseudomonadati > Spirochaetota > Leptospiria > Leptospirales > Leptospiraceae > Leptospira > Leptospira stimsonii. Next base: position 426,572 of record NZ_QHCT01000003.1, on the reverse strand, counting down.
AGAAAATTTTTGAATCCTTCGACGGTTCCATGTATATCTCGATCGTATTGGGATTAGTGGAAGAATCCTCCGGGTTGTTGTATTATATCAATGCGGAACATCCATGGACGGTTTTATACAGGGATGGAATCGCTTCTTACATAGAGGATGAACTCACACTTCGAAAAATCGGAATCCCCGAAAATGAAGAACACCTCACGATCAAGACGTTCCGGATGTTGCCAGGTGATACGATCGTAATCGGATCCGACGGACGAGACGACCTTTTGATCGGTAAAGCGGAAGATCGGATCATCAACGAAGATCAAGATCAGTTTTTAAGAAGGGTAGAGGAGGGATACGGAGACCTAAGGGAAGTATATGAAAAAATTCTAAAGTTCGGAACTCTTGTGGATGACTTTACTCTTCTGAAAATCACCTTTCATCCGAAGACAGAACTACCTTCTAATTCCAACCTGCCGACGGCGTCTTTTCAGGAAACCTTGGATCGAGGTAGGAATCTACTCGAAAATAATAGAATCGAAGAAGGGTTAGACACGTTTGAAAAGGCGCTTGAGCTGTATCCGAAAAACGAAACGATTCTAAAATTGCTTGGGAGATTCTATCTTAAAGAAAAAGATTATGCGAAGTCGATCGGATACTGGGAAACACTTCTGGATCAAAATGCGGATTCGAGCGATTATTTATATCACGCATCTCTTTGTTATAAAATGTTGAAGTTTTACCAAAAAGCGGCGGATCTTGGGGAAAGGGCCTTTTTGCAAGATCCATCGTTTCTTAGGAATTTAATCAATCTCGCCGATATATACAGAATATTGAATATTCTTCCTCGCGCGAATGAATTGATCGAAAGGGCTTTGCTGATCGATCCGAAAAATGGAAAAGCTCTTCAGTTGAAAAATTCGCTCGGAACCGCGTGATCGTATTTATTCTCGCGATTCGAAGCGAAGGCACCGAGTTAAAATCCGCGATTCGATTTCTCGCGGAAGTTGGGTGTTCAATGGAGAGGAATTCTAATTTTCCTCAAGATAGATCCGAATCGCCTCTTTTAAGACGGAAAGTCCGATGGAAAGAGAATCCTCGTCGATATCGAATTTAGAACTGTGATGCGGATGAATGAGTCCTTTGGATTCGTTCATCGATCCTATAAAAAAATAACAGCCGGGAACTTTCATGAGGAAGGCGGAAAAGTCCTCTCCTCCCATCGACTTCGTGTGTTCTTCCGTTATGCTGTTCTCTCCGAGAATGTTAAGCGAAGCCTTACGAACGATATTCGCCATAAAAGGATCGTTGATCGTCGGGTGATTGGTTCTCTCGTAGTGGATGGAAACCTTGGCTCCGAGCGCGGACGAGATTCCGTTGACAACACGTTCTAACTTTTCGGGAACTTCTTCAAACATCTTCTTGGAATATGTTCTAACAGTCCCTTTGAGTTCTGCGGTTTCCGGAATCACGTTAAACGCGTTTCCAGCGTGAAAACTTCCAACCGTAACGACGCAAGAATCCAACGGATCCGTGTTTCGAGAAACAATCGTTTGAAGAGCCGTCACGATCTGAGCTCCTACGACGATCGGGTCTACAGTATGTTGCGGCATCGCTCCGTGTCCGCTGATTCCCGTGATCGTAATCGTAAATTCGTCCACGGCGGCCATCATCGGACCGTCGACGACGCCGACCTTTCCCACTGGGATATGATTCCAGACGTGAAGCGCGAGCGCCGCATCTACGTTATAATTTTCTAATATTCCTTCATCGATCATCTTGTCAGCGCCTTGTCCGCCTTCCTCGGCGGGTTGAAAGACGAGAAGAACTCTTCCTTTGGGAAGAATCGAACGAATGTCCTCTTTGATATCGGAGGCGAGTCCCATAAGAATGGAAGTATGTGCGTCGTGACCGCAGGCGTGCATAACCCCGTCGTGAACGGATTTGTATTCCGCTTTGGATTCCTCAAAGATTGGGAGCGCGTCCATGTCCGCTCGGACGAGAAGCGTTTTTCCCGGTTTACCGGAATCGACTAACGCGACCACTCCGGTCTTTGCGATCTTATCCTGAAAGGAAAGTCCGAGAGACTTGAGATGATCGATCACAAATCCGGCGGTTTGATTTTCCTCGTAACGGAGCTCGGGATGTTTGTGGATCTGTCTTCTGTAACGAATGAGTTCTTGGGTTCGGCTGTCGGTCACTGTGAGTTTCATACTTCTTCGACCATTCTACAGCGTAGAATCGTTTTCGGAAAGAATTTTAGATCACTCGGGAATACTCAGACAATTCTCTTTTCCAGACTTGGGTTCCGCAGTAGTGGTCGCCTTCCGGACAATAGGGTTTTACTTCGCCTTGAAGTCGAATCCAACAAGGGGCCTTGATCCACTTTGCGATCTCGGGATGCACTTTCATGACGTCCGTGAGTTCGTCCACGGATGCTTGGAAGATTTCTTCTTGGGCGTTGTAACAAGTTCTGGATCTCCATTTGTGATGGAGGTTGAGAAGATCTCCGCTTTCGTAAAAACGGATCGGGAATGCGTTCGGCAAAAGATAGGTCGCGTATTCGGGAGAACCGCCCGCGTCTAAGAATCGGTTTACCTTTTCGAAAATTTGATTCATATCGGAATCGTATTTTTCTTTGAGCTGTGGATATTTTTGAACCACAAAAGGAGTGATGTAGTCGGGAGTTCCCGCATACTGGGACATGAGGACCGGTCTTCCGCCGGGAACCATTCTGTGTCTCTGATCTTGACTGTCTGCGGTGTGCGAGATTCTTTTTTGAAAAGAATACTGAACGTTAAAGAGGGCCCTCGTGATCGGACTCAGGGAACTTTCGTTCAGAGTGGAAGTTAAGTGTTTATTCTTTGAAGGATTTAAAACGAGATCGATTGCGTCTTGATCTCCGAGAGAAGATTTAGGAATTCCTAATATAGATCGAACCGATTGTGCAAGAATTTCAGGTCCATTGGAAGAATGGGATACAAGTTTCGAATACCTTCCTCCGAGTTCGGAGTCATATTCTTTTATAAATGCTTTTGCGGCTTCCGGATGAAATTCTCTCTTTGCGGTGCCGAACATAGAATCAAAAAAACGATACTCGGTCGTTTCTTCGAGAGGAAGGGGATCGTCCATTTCGTCCGCGTAGAGAGGATCCACCGCACGGACTTGGTTGACCATTTCGGTGACGACGGCTCTTTGTTCTTCGGGAACGTCGTAAGAATTCATCAATCGATAGTAACGATGAAGCGTAAGTCCGTTGATGGAATGATAGAGATACGTAAAAGTCCCGAGAGGTAGCAGATAACGTGCCACTTCGAGACATTTTTTCTTGATCGGTCCCTGCCATTTGTCCGGATAGTTGGCGCGTGCTTTGTAGATATTGAAATATTCTTCCTGGATAAAAGGATGAAGAATTTCGTTATAAGAAAAATAAGCCTGGCTTGCAAAGTCGACTGCGTCGAGGTAGAGTTCTAAAAGTTTTCCACTGAGTCCTGGAGGAACGTAGTAATTCTCCTTTTTGACTTCTACATATCTTTGAGATACTTGTTCCGAGTTATAAAATGGATGAGAGTGTAAGAAGGACCAGACGAATTGTCGGGAGACTTTGTCGAGAGTGAAGATAAATTGAGGATGTTGTCTTGTGGTCAAGTGACCGGCTTTTTTGGTAGACTTTGCGACACGATCTCGGATCTCGATCGATTTTTCCGAAGAAACCATATCGGAAGGGAGAAGAATTCCTTTAGAAGAATAGCAGGTTCTTGCAGTAGCGATCGCAAGATTGAATGGGTCCTTACTGTGATCAAGTAGTGAAACGATTGGTTTTTGGGTTAGCATCGAAACTCCGGACGGGACTTGGGATCCCCGGTAGAACAATCCTGAGGGGAGAAACCTGACCGGAAACTCTTTTTTTGGACATAATTCGCGATCCATAGAGAGCGAATTAGCCAAAAGGCCGCGGAGCGTAGCCGTTGGCTCTTTGTAAAACACAAAGACCGCGATCCATAGAGAGCGAATTAGCCAAAAGGCCGCGGAGCGTAGCCGTTGGCTCTTTGTAACACACAAAGACCGCGATCCATAGAGAGCGAGGTTTGTCGGAGTTCCGACAAAACTGGGAAGAGACGGATTCTTCTTGTTAAAAGTGATTTTCTGTGATAGAGGAATTCTGCCCGATTTTTTCCCGCGAGCCCACCACCTCCACCCAATCAGGGTGGGGGCGCGCACTTTTCACGGAAGAGCCGTCGTAGTTCCGACAAAACCCTTTTTCTAAGAAGCCTTCCTCATTTTTTCTTCTTTGTCTTTTTCGACTTTGTCGGACGAGATTTGGATTCCGTTTCGGAATCTTCTTCTTCAGTTATAATTTCAGTAGCTTCCGCCTGAGAATGCATCCACTCGTTGTTGTCCTCTCCAAAACTCGCGTTGGCTCCGAAGGTCTGTTTTTCTAAAAGCCTTCTCTTCGCCGATTTTTTCTTCTCTTGAGATTCGTAAACGTTCAACAGATATTCCATCACGATCGGAAGAAGAACACGAGAGAAAACGGTCGCGACGATGACCCCGAAGATAACGACGGTTGCCAGAGGTCTCTGAACTTCGGCGCCGGCCATCGTCGAAATCGCCATCGGAATAAACCCAACCGCCGCGATGACCTCGGTTGTCATAACGGGACGAAGAGAATGGATTCCCGCGAGATAAACCGCATCCGCAATCGAAGCTCCCTTTTCCAATTCTTCACGTAGAGTCGAAGCGTAGACGACCCCGTTTAAAACGGCGATCCCGCTCACGGCGATAAAGCCGACCCCCGCAGGAATACTGAACGGAAGACCTCTCAAAACAAGACCGATGATCCCGCCGGAAACGGCGAGCGGAACGACGATAAAGACGCCTAACGCGTAGTAGATGCTCCCGAACGCGGCCATCAACATAAAGAAAATAATTGCAAGCGCGATCGGAACGACCATTGCGAGTCTTTCTTTTGCACGAGTGAAGTTCTCGAACTGACCACCCCAATCCGTTCTATAACCGGGAGGAAGATTTTTTTCGATCTCTTCGGTGACTTTCTGCGCTTCGTTTACGAAACCTACGAGGTCTCTTCCTCGAATGTTCGTTTCCACCATAATTCTTCTCTTCAAAGATTCTCTATAGATCGCGGCCGGACCTTCCACAAGTCTGATTTCTGCAACTTGAGCGAGAGGAACCGTGGAACCCGAAGAAGTAAAGACCGGAATATTCTCCACCTGCTCCAAATCGGTCGCGTCGATTTTCAAACGAACCACAAGATCAAAACGTTTAAAACCCTCGAATACCTTTCCGGTGTTTCTTCCCAAACGAAGCGCTTCCACGGTCGCGAGAATTTCATCGGCTTGTACACCGTAACGCGCCATGTTCTCTCGATCCACTTTGATCTCGACAAGAGGAAGACCCAAAACTCTCTGCACTCTTAAGTCGGCGACACCTTTGACACCTTTTAATTTTTCCGCGAACTGGCCGGCGATGTCCTTGAGTTTGACTAAGTCATCTCCGTAGATCTTGATCACGACGTCCGCTTTAGAACCGGAAAGAAGAGCGTTCACACGGTTCTCGATCGGTTGAGACAAACTCACAGTACTCGAAGGGATGTATTTTAGAATTTCATCCTTCATCTTTGTCATGAGTTCTTCTCTGTCGTCTGCGCTCACCCATTCCTTGCGGGGTTTGAGTTTTACCATCGCCTCGCCTTCGTCCGTTCCAATCGGCTCTGCTGCCGATTCACCTCGACCCATCTTCGAAACGACGCTGATCACTTCCGGAAATTTTTTGAGAACGGCTTCCATGTCCGTGTTCGTATCTCTCGAATAGTTGAGAGAAGTGGAAGGAAGACGTTTGATATCGACTGCAATTTCCCCTTCGTCGATTCTTGGTAAGAATTCGGAACCAAGAGTCGAACCCAGAAGAAGAGAAAAGACGACCACACCGACGCCCGAGTATAGGAATTCCTTCTTTCGAGACATTCCAAAATCCAAAAGCTCTTTGTATTTTTCCGTTATGATGTCCCAATACTTGCTGTGATGAAAAACGGGCTCTTTAAAAAGAATACTCGCGGCCGCAGGAAACGTTGTCAGTGAGAATAAGAGGGCGGCTCCGAGGGCGAGAGCGACCGTGATCGCCATCGGCTTGAACATTCTTCCTTCCACACCTTCCAAACTCATCAGAGGAAGATAGACGAGCATGATGATCGCGACTGAAAATGTGGCGGCCCGACCGACTCGAACACAGGCGTCCGTGATGATCTCCTCCGCGGCGAGTTCTCTGTCTTCGAGTTTTGTCTGCATCTCATAGAAGGATCGTTTTAAAATAAACCCATGAAGAATGGATTCTAACATCACGATCGTTCCGTCCACGAGAAGACCGAAGTCCAAGGCTCCCAACGACATGAGGTTTCCCACGATTCCAAAAGCGTTCATAAAAATAGTCGCGACGAGCATCGGAATCGGAATCGCCAAAGCGACGAGTAACGCGCCCTTTACGGTTCCAAGCGCGATGATCAAAACGATGATAACGAGTACTGCGGCTTCCGCCAAATTCGTAAAGATGGTGCCTAACGTTCTTCCGATAAATTCGGAACGATCGTAAAAAGTTTCGATTCTCATTCCGGGAGGAAGTCTTTCTCGGATCTCTTCGATTCTTACCTTTACTTTCTTAACGACCTCGAGAGAATTCTGACCCATGAGCATCATCGCGGTCGCGCCAACAACTTCACCTTTCGCATCCTTCGTCACGAGACCGAAACGAAGAGCCGGACCGATTTCGATCTCCGCAATCTGACCGAGCAAGAGAGGTATTCCGTCCCCTGCCGTGGTTACGGCCGTGTTTCGTAAGTCCTCGATGGATTTGTACTGACTTTCTCCTCGAATCACGATCTGTTCCGCGCCCTTGGATATATAACCGCCCCCGATGTTCTGGTTGGCGGATTCTAACTTATCGTAGATTTGCGAAAGGGTGAGGTTGTGAACCGCGAGCCTTCTCGGATCGATCTTCACTTGATACTGACGAACCTGACCACCGATGATGTTCACGTCGATCACACCTTCGACCGACTTCACTTCTCTTGCGAGTTCCCATTCCATATATGTTCTGAGTTCTTCGGGAGAATGTCGATCCGATGTTAATACGAACTCGTAAATATCACCAAGACCCGTTGCGATCGGAGAGAGCTCCGGTCTTCCGTATCCGGGAGGAATGATGGCTTCCGCTTGTTTGATTCTTTCGTTTACGAGTTGTCTCGCAAAGTAGATATCGGTTCCGTCCTTGAAGATGACCGTAACCGAGCTCACACCGGTTCTGGAAATGGACCGAATCTCCGTGACGTTCGGAAGACCGGTAAATTCCATCTCGATCGGATATGTGATGAACTGTTCCACTTCGAGAGGGGAAAGCCCCGGCGAAGCGGTGACCGCGGAAACTTGAACGTTCGTTACGTCCGGGATCGCGTCGATGGAAAGATGATATGCGTTGTAGATCCCAACGAGTGTGATCATAAAGGTGAGAACCAATACCAAGGCTCTGTTCTTAATGGAGGCGCGGATCAGTTTATCAATCATGTGTGTTGAAGAACTCTCAAAAAGACGTTATGGACAGAAAACCCCCTCAAGGTCAGAGTTGAAAGGTTTTTTTAGAAAGAATCTTTCGGAAGAACGGAGTTTGGAGCGAATTAAAAAAAGAACCTTTTTCGATTCCTTCAGGTCACTGTCGAACTTCGTGTAGACGGATTCAGCGATGAGATGACTTTGTAATCAATATGCAAAAAGAAGAATAGAATTCCGTATTCTAAGAAGATCCATAAAAAAGAATCCCGATACGGAACCACGGAGTAAGTAGAATACGAAACGAGCACCAAAGCAGACCAAACGACGGGTGAGACGTTTTTTGAAAATACGGAAAAAACGATCAGAGGAAGAATATACCAAGGATGAACCGTCGTGGAGAGAAAAAGAAAAATCCAATAGATCGATTCCGCTGTAAAAAAGAAATCACGAAGACTTTTATCTTTTCTTCTTTGATAAGAATACGCGAGAAGAATGACTAACGTCGCCAGGCCGCAGATTTTTCCGGCGAGATAGAAATTTCCGCCGGTGGCTCTTAAAAATTCCCGCAAGAGATAGTAAACACCTCCGTTGAATTCGAAAAGTTGAAAGAAAACGCCGATTCCGGATTCACTCTGTTTTTCAAAAAGATCCTCCCAGAAAAAGAAAAGAGCGGCTAACGTGACAACGATCGTCGAAAAAGAAGTCCGAAAAAGGAGTAAGAATTTTTTTCTTTCCCAAATGATAAAGCCGACCCAAGGCAAAAGAATCAAAGGTGTGATTTTACTTAGGATTCCAAAACCCAGAAAAAAAATGTGTAGAAGAAAATCTTTTATTTTTTGTTCCTCATTCCATTTCCAAAAAAAATAGACCGCACCGATCAAAAAGAAAAGAAGAACCGGTTCCGGGTGTGCATTCCCCGCAATTTCTAAGATCGGGAGAGGGTTCATCCAATAAATCAAACTTCTTCGAAGCGGAAGTCCGTTTCTTTTTAGGATCAGACAAAGAAATGAAAGGACCCCGCATTCCGAAACAATCAAGACGGATTTCCAGATCAGAATTCCTGCCGAAATGTTCTGAAACCATAACATTCCTTTGGCGCTGATAAAATAAAAAAATTGAAGGAGGGGAGGATAAACCGAATAGAATTTCGCTGAGTTCATGTCGCTTAACAATTGTGTCGCAATGATTCTCTTCGAACCGTCGAAAACGTAAAGATCCAAATCTTTGGGAAGAACGGAAAACGGAGAGATTCCTTCCTGGATCAGAAGACCGTCCCACAAAAACCGAAGAACGTCTTCGGAAAGAATCGGATCCGAAAAAAACATCACAAACCGCAAAACGAATCCGAAAACGATCCAGGTTCGAAGCGAAAATCGGAAATTCGAAAGTTCGGAAAAGAACATTCGAATTTTAGAAACCGATTTAAAAGACTTGGAGAAAAATTCTTCGATTTCCTGAGAAAATACGATCCAAACATAGGCGACAAAAGCCGGAAGATTTGCCAGGAGCAAAAGATAAAAATCTTTTCTTTCTCCTAAGAATTGAAAAGCGAGACTCGGAAGAAAGAATAAAAAGAGAACGAGGTTTGAAATCATTTCGTAAATTGAAGTTTTGCGATCGTATAAAGAATTTTCCAACCGGCTTTGATCGATCCGGAGATCGTTCCGCTTACTTTAGAAACGCCGATTCTTCTTTTATAACTGACCGGAACCTCGACACAATTCATTCCGAGTTTCGCGGCCTTGATCTGCATTTCCACAGTCCATCCGAAATTCCGATCTTGCATATTCAATTTTTTGAGGGAATCGAAACGGATCACACGAAACGGTCCGAGATCGGTAAACTTCACCCCGTATAAGACGCCGATCAAAAACGTAGACAACCAATTTCCGAACTTCTGAACCGGCAAAAGGGAACCCTTTTCCGCTTTGCCCAAGGCTCTGGAACCAATCACGAGTTCTCTATTCGGATTCTGGAATTCGTTTAACAAATCGGTGAGTTCGATTGGAGAATCCGAATAATCCGCGTCCACGAACGCCACAAGATCCGGAGGATTGGATGATCCGAAAATTCTGTCCAGCCCTTTGAGGCAGGCCGCACCATATCCTTTTTCCGACTCTTGTAGAACGACCGCGCCGTTTTCTGAGGCGATCCGTGAAGTATCGTCCTTAGAACCGTTGTCCACCACTATGATTTCTAAAATATTCGCCTTCTCCGTCTTTTGCAGATCGTTTAGAACTAAGGCGATCGATTTTTCTTCGTTTAACGCCGGTATGACGACGGTAACCGTATTGTGGATCACAGATTTCCCCGTTTGGATGCGGAAAGTAAATCCGTCTTGGAAGTAAGCCGGATCTTGCCCGTTTTCAGATCCGTTTTGGACTCGTAAAAAACGTTCGAATACGGATAGTGTTTTTCGATCTGTTTCAGTTTTTCTCCGATTTCCGAGGGCGCGTTTTTTGCGTTTATCCTCATGTGTTCTGCGTTATCTTTTGTTAAACGGACATGCAGAATTCTTAAAATTCCAAAAGCAGGAAGGGAGTCACGGTCGATTTTCAGATCTAAGACCAGTTTTCTTTTTTCACCGGAAAGAATTCGATTGTCGTTCACGAGTTTTGCCTCCGGATACCATTCCCAACTCTGTCCGATTTTTTGGACTTCTCTAGCAATTTCTTTCCCATTCGAGTTTTGAAGAACGGCTTCGATTAAAAGATGTCTTTCCGGATCTCCCGTAGGAACGCTATGACCTGCGAACGAGTTCTCTATCGTTAGATTCAATCGGGCGTTTTCGTTTTTGATAAACGACCATCGTGGCTCTTCTACCTTGAGTCCGCTCTGATATCCTTTCCATTGCGCGTCAAATAGTTCGAAGGTTTTCGGAACCCCGCTACCGATAAACGTATGTCGGTGAGAATTTCGTTTTTCTTTGTTAAAAGAGGGAAGGACGACGCTTCGATTGATCGAAGGCATGTGACAACTAACGCAATCTTCTTTCGGAAAGTGAATACTTTCCTTATATTCGTCACCCGTCTTGAAATAGCATACGAGGGACATATTGAGTTTATAATCTTGGTTGTGACAATCGTTGCAACGCGCGTGTAATGCCTCCCTGTTTTTTTCCACGGGATGAGGAGCGTTCGCTCCGGTCGGTCCGATGAGGATCGTATTTCCTTGGGAATCGGATTTGAGATGACAGGTCCCACAACTGATTCCTTCTTTCTCCCATTGAGCGTTGAACTTCTTATTGGGAACGAGAACCGGTTGGAATACGTCCCCATCTTTAAGGTGGGTTGCGATTTCCTTTCTCTGACCGGAAAGTGGAATATGGCAATTCAAACAAAGCCACTGCGGAGAATTCGGTTTGGAAAGTTCCGCTTGAAATTGAAGATCGGTGAACGCGTTCGCGTGCGTGGAAGTTTTCCATTCTTGATAATGGTCTTCGTGACAGCTTCCGCAATCTTTTGCTGTGAGTCCGGCGATGCCGGGAAGTGGTTGTTCCACTTTCGCTGGCTCCGCCCATGCGCGGTTCTGGAAACGAACCTTTACCGAGACGAGATCGGAATCGTTTTTGCAGACAAAAAAGGAACAGAGTGTGACAGAGATTCCGATGACGATCCAAATATATCTCCATGAATCTTGAATATTCAAGAATCTGTATTTTCTCTGAAAAATCATTTTACGGTGAGAGGAAAATCCTTTTCGTTTCCCGCCGACCATTCCCACATGGATCCGGCGTAATTTTTCGCGTTATAACCTTCGTTTCGAAGAACCGCGGTCATCCATGCCGAACGGATCCCTCCAGTGCAATACGTAACAATCGTGGTTTCTCTTCCGATTCCGAGCTCCTTGATTTTGGCCGAAATTTCCTCCGAAGATAAAAGAGAACCGTCTTCGTGTAACAGATTTTTATAATAGAGGTGTTTCGCACCGGGAATATGTCCTCCTCTGGATTCTCCGTAAGGAGTTTCACCAAGGAATTCCCTTTCTTCTCTTGTATCTAAAAAAATATAATTCCGATTCTTGAGATTGGATTTGATTTCAGTAGAAGTAGCAGTGAGTTTCGGATCCGCTTTGATTTGAAAAGAACCGAAATTTTTCGGTTCGCCTTGGTTGGAGACGGGTGCTCCGAGTTGTTTGAGGCTGGAGTAACCTCCGTCCACCAAAAAGGCGGATCGATGTCCAAGGGATCGAAGCATCCAGACGATTCTTCCGTCTTCTCCCCAATTATTTTTGGATTCGCTGACGACGAGTACGGGATGTCCATTATCAATTCCGTAAGATTCCAATTTTTTCTTGAGTATGTCCATCGGAAGAAGGTTACCTCGGAACGGAAGCTTGGGCACGGAAAACTCTTCCCAGGAAACCGAACGAGAGCCGTTGATATGCTCTCTATAAAAAACGGAACGTGATCTCGTATCCAAGACGACGCTATTCGGTAGAAGTGCTCTCGCCTCTCCGGGAGTCAGAATCCAAGATTCCGATTTTTGTGCGAAGAGGAAACTTGGAACTAAAAGAAAGAGAGCTAAGAATACAGATTGAATTTTCATCGTTCTTTCCTATCGGTTCGAGGATCTTTTCATCCTATCATTTAGAATGTTCTCAAACCTGGATTTCTTTTTTTGTCAGAAGAATTCGGCATTTCTTAGGCGACAAGCTTGATTTCGTTATAACAGAAATTTTAATGTTATAGCAAAATATTTAAAATTATTGCGGAAATGAAGGTGACTCTTTTACGTGAAAAATAGGTCCAAGAATCGGACCTGTCGTTATCCAAGAGGATAGGAGGAACGGATGATACGCATTGGAAATTTCCCGGATTCGGTCAATGAATACGCCGCCCGATCGGTGGCCGGTTTAGTATTGATTCTCACTTTAGCTACGTTATTCACACAATCGATTTGGTTGAATCTTGCGTTGTTCTACGGATTTACAGCTCGCGTTTTATATGGGCCGAAGTTTTCCCTCTTTGCAAAACTCGCCATCCATGGTATTGTACCCTTGTTTCGTTTAGGAGAAAGACCCACACCCGGACCTCCGAAACGATTCGCCCAGACGATCGGGTTTGGGTTTAGCCTAACGTCTCTCGTTTTGTTGAGCCAAGGCCAGATTTTTGAATTTCAAATCGTGCTCGGGATATTGGCCTTTTTTGCGGCTCTCGAATCGATCGTTGGTTTTTGTGCCGGTTGTTTTGTTTTCGGATATTTGATGCAATGGGGAGTCATTCCACAGGAAGTCTGTGAGAAGTGTAACAATCTAACCTTCAAACCGAAGAACTGATTTTATAAACAAGAGGAAAGGTTCTTTCAAACGATCCTTTCCTAATTCTATTTCTCCTGAATACTTATGAAAGAAAGGAAATACTATGTCTAAAGAAAGTTACTACGTACCGGACGATCTCAAGAAATTCGGAAATATCGGAGAATTCCAACCGAACCTTGCGAAAAAATTTTTTGATTATTACGGAGACGTCTTTGCGGAAGGGGCCTTGACGGCTCGGGAAAAATCCTTGATCGCACTCGCTGTTTCGCATGCGATTCAATGTCCATATTGTATCGATGCTTATACGACGGACACCTTAGAAAAAGGTGTAAGTGAAGCCGGATTGATGGAAGCGGTTCACGTTGCCGCGGCGATTCGCGGAGGCGCGAGCCTCGTTCATTCCGTCCAGATGATGAACAAGGTCAAAGAACTCGGAATGTAATCTTTCGAAGAGATATTAGGAAAAAGAAGAATGAAATCCTTAAAATCACGCGGAAGTGAACTCGCTTCGCCCGAACGACAATTTCGTATCTTGAAAGAGGTCCTGGATCGGAAGAATCTTCCTTCTTTTTCTGAAAAACTAGAACAGTCAAAAGTGGGATCGTTGTATCCGATTCCTACCGAGATTTTTCAGATGAACCTTGGTAAACTCTGCAATCAAACATGCAAACATTGTCATGTGGACGCGGGTCCGGATCGAAAGGAGAATATGAGCAAGGAAATGATGCTTCATTGTTTGAGCGTTCTTGCTACGAGTTCGATCCCGATCGTCGATATCACGGGTGGAGCGCCCGAGATGAATCCTGAGTTTCGTTGGCTCGTACAGGAGCTTCGAAAGCTCGAAAAAAAAGTGATGGTCCGTTGTAATCTCACGATCCTTCTCGCGGGAGCACGTTATGCGGATCTTCCCGATTTTTATGCTGAGAATCGAGTAGAAGTGGTTTCCAGTCTTCCATACTTTGAAAAAAGAAGAACGGATTCGCAAAGAGGAGAAGGGGTGTTCGATCGATCGATCGAAGCGCTAAAACGTTTGAATTCGGTTGGTTACGGAATACCCGATTCGGGTCTGATACTCAATCTGGTTTACAATCCTGCAGGCGCCTTTTTACCCGGGGCACAAATCTCCTTAGAGAAAGAATTTAAGAATTCTCTTTATAAGGAACACGGAATTCATTTTAATTCTCTATTCACGATTACGAATATGCCGATTTCTAGATATTTGGAATATCTACAGGAAAGCGGCAATCTCGAAAACTATTTCGAAAAACTCGTGAGTTCTTTTAATCCCTCGGCGGCATTCGGTGTTATGTGCAAGAATACGCTGAGTGTGGGATATGACGGTTCTCTCTACGACTGCGATTTCAATCAGATGTTGGAGATGAAGGTGGAAGGAACGATCCAGAACATCCGTGATTATGACGGAGCGAGTTTATTACAAAGAACGATCCGAGTTGGAGAACATTGTTACGGTTGTACGGCAGGAGCTGGTTCGAGTTGCGGCGGTGCGACCGCTTGAAAAAGGGGAGAGTAATCTACAAGAATTTTGTCCTCTGCGTTTTTTTCGATTCGAGTGATTCTATCTAAAGTCAAAAACTTTTCCTGATTGGTGACGACCGGGGTTTGCAGATTTTGATTGAAGTGAAGAAACGGTTTTCCTTCCTCGAGCCTCGATTTGACAAAGAGGTCGTGATTCGTTTTTCTTTTTTCAGTGATTCGATTGAGTTCTTCGGGAAGAGAAGCGAGGTTTTGGAACGGATTTTGGAGAAGATTGGAATCCAGATCAAAACCGATGGAGTTCCTACAATTTCCAATGGAGGCAAGGGTAGTCGTACCAGTTCCGAGAAAAGGATCCAAAACCAGATCACCTTTGAGGGAATACATTTGTACGATTCGATTTGCGAGTTCCAGAGGATATGCCGCGCTTCTTTCCCTTCCCGCGAGCGAATCCAGACCTTGTTTTTTACCTTTAAAATCCCAGAGATCGGAGAACCAAAGATTGCGTTCTTCCCAAAAAAACGCGCTCTGTGCCCTGGCCAATTTCTCGGGCTTGGACGTGAATCTGCGTTTATTTCCTTTTCTGAATATTAGAATATGCTCATGCTCCAAGGTTACATACGCACCTGCGGGCAACATTCCCGAACCCATAAATTTATTGGGAGAATTAGTCTGTTTTCTCCAGAGGATTCCGGGAAGGCTTTGAAAGCCGATGGAATTACAACTCTGAATCACACGGGCGTGGTTCATAAAAATTTGAAAACCGGAATCGGTTTTCCGAGTCGCGTCTCCGATATTGACTATAAAAAAGCCGCCTTCTTTCAAAACACGAAAGGATTCTTTCCAAACCTTATCCAACTCCAAGTGCATTTTTTCAAACGAAAGACTGGGATGAGTAAGGAGGTTCTCTCGGATCTCATTCGAAAAACCGAAAAAGAGTTCGTCCCACATTTCGATCATCGGATAAGGTGGAGAGGTGAGAATCAGATCCACAGTCTGAGAATCGATGGGAAACGTTTCTCTCGAATCTCGATTCAGAATCTGGTGGCTTGTTCTCTTCATAATCCAATCCGTAGAATTCTTCCGATCCGTTTCTTTGTCCACTCAAAACGTCAAGACCTCCAGTGATAAAACGACCACTTTTGATTTCGAATTTTGCCTCGACTCACATCGCGGGATCGATTGCGCTCTTGTTGTATATATCTCTTTTTCTTTTTTGGAAACGACTTCCCGGAACTCAGGGGTTAGTCCTTTATCTAAGCATCTATTTGATTCTTTTTGGAATCGTTCTTCTTCCGTTCTTAAAGAAAGCGGACGACTCGGATAACCTTGCGGGGACATGGTTTTGGGGAATCCTGTTTCGTCTAACTGCGATTCTAACTTTCCCCGTTTGGGAAGACGACTGGGCTCGATTTCTATGGGACGGATATCAAACCCTGGAAACCGGAACTCCGTATGGAAAACCTCCCGTAACTTTTTTTTCTCAGGAGAATCTTCCTGCATGGAGTACGGAAATTTTAAGTAGAATCAATCACCCAGAAGTGCCCACGATATACGGACCGTGTTTGCAGATCCTTTTCTGGATCTCCGCTTTTTTGTTTCCCGGTTCTCTATTGGGTCTCAAGTGCATTTATTTTCTAATCGAGATTCTCGGGTGGTCTTGGATGCAAAAGCACCTAACAAAAAAAGACTTTCGAATCGTATTCTGGTTTCCATTGCTCATCATCGAAACCTACATCCAAGCTCATCCCGATTTTCTTGGGCTCATCTTACTCAGCGGCGTATATATACTAAACAAAGAGAAGAAGTGGTTCTGGATTGCAGGAATATTGTTAGGAATCGCTTGCTCCGTCAAAGTCTTCGCCTGGATCTTATTCCCTTTTTGTCTTCTCCGAACAAAACGAGTTCCATTTTTGCTCGGATTTGTGACCGCTTTTTTATCACTATATTTATTCTTTCGGATCCAAGGAGGAGTCGGTGGTGATGGGCTTTCGATTTTTCTGGAAAGCTGGGAATTCAATTCATCACTTTACGCTTTTCTAAAGTGGATTTTGGGAAGAATTGTCTTTGATACCATCGCGCCGTGGATGATCGGATTGATATGCCTCGGTCTTTGGGGACTCGTCGGTTTGTATTTTCTAAACCGCTCGGATTCGGATGAGGAAAGAAGGATCGGTGATTCTTTTCTCTGGTTCTTTCTTTTCAGTCCGGTCGTAAATCCGTGGTATCTCCTGTGGTCACTTTTCTTTTGGATTCGAAGCAGAGACCTTTCCGGAATCGTTTTTTCCGGCGTAGTGGTTCTTTCGTACGTTTCCGGAAAGACGCTTTCGTTCGCGTCGGGGCTTCAGCTGTACGAAAATCCACTCTGGATTCTCATTTTGGAATACACTTTGGTGGGACTTACCTTCTTTATTCCAAGATTTTCGCCAAAAACGCCATAATTTTTAGCAATAATTCCACTATATAAATCTAACTTGTATGTTATATTGAAATACCTATTGACTTTCTAATATATTAGAAGAATTCTCTGCTTGGCGGGTTCTTTAGTGGATCCGTCCTAACTCTAACTTTCTCTGAAAAAGACCCTTTTCTACCCCGGGATTCCCGGGTTTTTTTTAAGGGTTGGAGCGATGCGAAATTTCAAAGCGAGATCGAACGAAACGAGAAAAGAGGTGGCTTCCTTTGCAAACAATTATGGCTCGCAGTGTAGATAATTCAGATACGACTTCTTCGGAAAAAGTTCCCGATGATTTTTTGACCAGTTTTCTCGGAGATAAGATTCGAAAGCGAAGGTTGGAGTTAGGTCTGTCTATGGAGAAAGTCGCCCAGATCGCACAAGTCAGTCGGGGAATGCTGGGGTTGATCGAGACGGGTAAGACAACCCCGAGCATCGCGATTCTTTGGAAATTGTCCAAGGCTCTGCGAACCCAGGTCGCGGAATTTTTACCCGACGTTTCGATGCACAGTCCTAAAATCCTTCGCAAAGAAGAATCCAAGCTTTTGACTCTTCATAAAGAACGACTGAGCGCGCGCGTATTGTACAGAGATTCGGAAAATCACCTCGAGTTTTTGGAAGTAGAATTGTCCCAGGGAAGTTTTCCCCTGCCGATCTGGTTTCAAAAACAAAAATCGCAGACGGTTTCTTTGGTAAACGGGGAGATCGGGCTCGTTTTCGGAGGAAAGAAGAATCTTCTCTCACCCGGAGATACCGCCGTCTTTCTCGCTCAAGATCTGCAGGAAATTTTCAATCCATCTTCCTCCAAAGCTCTTCTGTTTTGGATCAGTTCTTCCGTAAATCTATAAAATTTGGATCCCTCGCGGATCCAAATTTCTCCTTCTTCCCTAAAGCTATCAAATTATAAATCAGTTCGGTTTAAACAATTTCGCATTAACGTTAGACGTTAAGCGAAATGTCCGGAAATATATTTAGCAAATTGTAAAAAGGTGTGTTTAATATAGTAAATAATTAATCTGTTAAAGCAGAAAACTATTGGAATTTCAAACCTCCGCTTCGAATGTTGGAAAAACTTCCTTTTGGGAATGAAACCCCGCTGGAAGGAAACAAACGTAAGGAAAAACACCATGAAACGCAAACTTGGTAAATTTGGAATTGTGCTGGCTCTTGCGGGGTTTCTGGGAACCTGCAAACCATCGGAAAAAAAAGACGATACACTTCTTCTCGCGATCGCCGGAATCATTGCCAACGGAGTTAAGGTCAATACTGCCGCAGAACTCGCTGTGGAATCCAATGATAACTATGATAATAACGAATTCGGTCTCGTAACCGCCACGACGATCAACCGTTGGCGATCGGATTGGGCGACGCAGAAACCTGCATCGATCACGGGGAATCTAATCATTCTTCAATCCAATGTAGGCACCGCAGGTCAGGAGTTTATCAAACCGACCAGCGGAGTTTATGTTTATTCTTGGCCAAACGGTGGCGGAACCGATATCAACTTCAGACAAAAAAGAAACAACGGTCTCTTTGAAAACGTCCAAACAGGTCTTCCGGATGGAGCCAGAACGGATGCGTTTTTGAAACTCTATCGGATCGATCTTTCAAAAGATCTCGTGGTTTTTGCGGCGGGTGCGGATTCCGGTGCGGGTACTTCGGCGTCTCCAAAGGGCGGAAACTACCAAACCCTGGGTAGAGGTTTGTATTGGCTTAGATATTGGGGAGCGGATTCGAAACACGTCGCTGTCTTAGACGGACCGATCAACACACAATTCTCCGCGTCGGACTTGACCGCTTCCGGCACGGAAAGTTCTCCTCCGAACGACGGAACGTATTCCGTAAAAAATCTGCGTACTGTGGACAACTCCGTGCTCGTTCAGCCGGTAGAGAACGTCATCAAGATCGTTAGAAATCCGAATTCTCACGGAGTGACCGGTCTGACTTCTTCCGTTTTTATTGCCGATGCGAGACACAACACTACTTCCACCGAACGCGAGTTTGTTGGAACCGCCGACGGAACTAACGCCGCCGAGGTAGAAGCGGCGAAAAAAGCGCTCACCGAAGGACATTTGAAAGGCGCGTTCTTTGCTCCTTGGTTACAAGTAGTTGATCAAACCACGGGCCGATTTAAATCGAAGGCGACGATCGCGGCTCTTTGGTCCAATCCTGCCGGATGGGGGCATGCAGAAAACGGTTCCGTGAGCGGTTATCAGCAAGGGCAAACGTATCTTCATTATTGCAGAACGAACGCGAGATCGATGGTCACAGGACTTTCCACTTTCGTAATTCTGGGAAGACCAACGGTGTTCTATGAAAATTCCTTTATCGAATGGAACGGACTCTCCGCAAACCATCCCGATCCGACGAAAAGAACACTTCCTTCCGGATCTCCTTTTGCGACGGATACTGCGGATCTAACTGTGAGTACGGGAGGCGCAGGAGGCGGACCGACGTTCAACGCCGCCAACGCCGCAAACTACAAAACCGTCATCAATCCGAACGCGACTACTTCGCGTCAGACGCTCATTGACGATTGGAATTATAAGATTCAGTAGAATGGAATAACGAAGAATCTTTTTTGAAACGTCGCGGCTTCACGGCGCGACGTTTTTTACACTTTTTAATAAATACATTTCGGAGAAGTTGCAGTGAGACGAACTCTTATATTCGGCATTCTTATCAATCTATTTGGTCTTTTTGTTTTTCCTTCCTTTGCTTCGGGAGGATTTAGCGGAGGTGGAGTCGCTCAGATTCCTAAAGGAAAAGACCGCGAAAAATATCATCTGGGTAAATCAGTTTACAATCGTGAAATAGAAATCACGGCAACCGCAGATCCGGCTAAAGTATCGGCTCAAAAGATCCGCCTTGAATACCTACAAGGTTCTTTGCCCAACAGCGAAAAACAGAGGATCAATCTTGAAGAATTCGCAGGTAAATTGACGCCCGAACAGTTGGATTCTCTTGAATACTTCGTGAGCGTTCGATTTAACGTAAAGCTCGAAGACAAAAAGGAATAGTCCTTTCTTTTTCGAAGTCGATGAATTCGGGGTTAATACACCCGATTCTTATAAATTAAAGAATTTAGAATATTAGGTATATATCATGAAACATAGAATCAGAATTCTATGCGGTTTATTATTTTTTACCGCGTTCGGAATTCAAGCCCAGCAGGCGTGGTCCCCGTATCAGAGACAATTGTGGGTGAGGACCGTTTTTATTCATTCGGAATACGATTCTGCATATCTTGCCAATACGAAGGCGAATTACGACGACAATATCAGAATTAGTACCGGAAATATCGTTTTGGAATATGGAATTACGGATCGTCTTACGGTCGATTTCGGAACCGGATTCGGTAAATTAGGGAGAGCTAAATTAGTAGACCGTTATGGAGGTCTTATGCAGATTCCCGAAAGCCCGGATAAATACGGTTATCTCGATACGAGAATCGGGATTCGTTATAAGATTCTCGACGAATTCGATTACGACAAGTGGTGGATTCCCACAATCTCTGTGAGAGCGGGCGCCATCAAAAAGGGAGACTATGACCGAAACCCGCAATCCTTAGGGGACGGTGCGAACGGAGGGGAAGCTAATTTATATCTCGCAAAGGATTTTGATTTCTACGGCATAGGCGCTCTGGGAGAACTCAGCTATCGAAGAAGGGAGAATCCAGTTCCGGACGATATTCTTTATTACTCCGGACTCTACTTAAGATTTTTTGAAAGTTTCTTTTTTACGATCGGAGCACGAGGACAAAAAGGGCAAGGAGGTTATGCGTTTGCGGATCCCAGACAAGCTCCTCCGTTGAACTATCTCAACCTAACGGTTCCAGATACGATTCCCGGGGTCAATCTCTATGATCTTTGGGTTCAAAAGGAACGCCCTGCTTGGGGAAGACGGGAAGACTATCATAACGTGGAAGCCTCTCTCGGTTTTACCGATTCCTACGGGAATTTTTATAACCTTTATTATTCTCAGACGTACGCGGGATATAACACCGCTAAGTTGCAGACGATCGGTTTTATCGTTAACTTTCCGTTTAACCTTTAGGAGTAGAACACAGATGAAATATACAAAACTCATTCTTTTTTCATTATTAATCTTCGGTTTTGTCTGGAGTTGCGGGAACAAATCCGGCAATTACGATTTTATTCCGGCCGCGTTTAAGATTCGCCTTCCTTTGATCATAAAGATCAATTCGGCCGAAGAAATCGCAAACGCTTCGGCGGACGATTATAATCAGAATAATTTCGGTTTGATTACTTATTCCAAGCTCAACTCTTGGGTTCAAGATTGGCCGAATCGAAAACCGCTCGGGATTTACGGAAAACTATTTATCTTTCAGGTTCAAACGGGGACACCGTCCGGACAATACGTGTTTCCAAAAACGGGTAGCGGAGTGTATGTGCACTTGTTAACCGATGCGGATACGACGTTCGGACAAACTCGAAACAACGGGGTGATCGATACGGAAACGATGGTTCCACAAGGTTCACAAATCGACGGATTCTTAAAAAAATACGGTATCGATCTTCAGAACGATCTTGTTGTCTTTTCCGCGGACACTCCTACTACGGCGAATCTGCAACAGGCTTTGAGAGGATGGTATGCTCTTCGTTACTGGGGTGCTCCCGCAAAGAGTTTAGCAATCTTGAATGGAGCCGTTTCTTATCACGCTTCACAAGGGAATCTATTTACGACTCTTTTTCTTTCTCCTCTAAATCCCGCGGGAGGAAAGGGTGTTCAATCCCTGCTTACGGACAATACAATTCTGCAGGCGACTTTGGGTGATGTGATTCATATTTTAAAAAATGGGAACTCTAACTTTTTGAAGGTCACTCCCGTTCCAGTCAAAGGAGTTTTCTTTTTGGACGCGCGGTCCGTCGCGGAATATACGGGAACCGCATCCAGTACAACGGGGCCAAGCGGAAAAACCTGTGCGACCCCGCCTTGTGTTACCGGGATCGAAGGTCATATCAAAGGAGCAGTCAATATTCCATTTGCCAATCTATTAGAAGATACGAATATTACGGTTCAATTTAAGACAAAGGCACAGATTCTGAACTTGTTTTCTGCGGCGGGGTTCGTGTCCGGTCAGACGATTATCACCTATTGTAGAACTAACGTGCGTTCAACGGTAACCGGCTTTGCTTCCGTTGCCATCCTCGGAATTCCAACGCGCTATTACGACGGTTCTTGGGTCGAATGGGGATCGCTCGCGACGGACAATCGTGCGATCAGCGATGATCTGAAATGGTCCAATCTCCCGGCGGTTTCTCCTTGGAAAACAAATCTGAGTATCCTTACGGACAATCTCACCGCCAATCCGGATACGAACGTTGCGAAATCGAGTTTTACTACCGCTCAAGCTTTTTCCCGAAGTTCCAATCAATTGATCGACGAGGATAAATCGTATTTGAGCAACACGAGTGGCAGTAGCGGAAGCGGCTCCGGAGGTAGTTCTGGCGGCGGGGGGGGAGGAGGCGGCAACGCTTGCGGCGGTTGATTTCCATTCTTCTTAAAATTCAAAATGAAGTCGGAGTGATCTGGCTTCTCTTTTTTTGTTTAGGAAATTGCGAAAAGACGTTTTTAGAATCGCACTGGTCCACACCGATCGCCTTGCAAGGAAAGGCGCCTTCTCTTTATGGAGAGTCGGAAAAAAGTCTCGACCCGGAAGATTGTGGAACCTGCCACAGGGAACAATTTGAAAAATGGAACGAGAGTTTTCATTCGAAAGCGGGAGGTGCGGGTCTGCAATGGCAGTTAAAACGTCTTGGAGTGGAAAAAGCAGAGGATTGTTTCTCTTGTCATTCTCCGTTAGCCGAAACTCAAGCGTATTTTAAAGAATCGAAATTTGCAATATCGAAACCTTCCGAAGAAATCACTTCCTATCTGAGTAAAGGAAAGGAGGAAAGGGGAATCCTTTGCGCTTCCTGTCACGTGAGAAAACACGTTCGATACGGACCACCTCCTCGCTCGGGTATCGATCAGCATCGATCTTCACCTCACGGTGGTTATGTGATCCGAAATGAATTTGAAACGTCCGAATTTTGCGCGCCCTGCCACGTGAGAAAACACGTTCGATACGGACCACCTCCTCGCTCGGGTATCGATCAGCATCGATCTTCACCTCACGGTGGTTATGTGATCCGAAATGAATTTGAAACGTCCGAATTTTGCGCGCCCTGCCACGAGTCACCCGAGACGGGAAAACGACTCAATGGCAAACGTTTGATGGAGACGTTCACCGAATGGAAGAAAAGCGAATACGCAACCAAGGGAATCACATGCCAAAATTGTCATATGGAAAATCGGTCCCACGATTGGAAGGGGATACACGATCCTGAGACGACAAAAAAAGCGATCGGTTCTTCGTTCGAAGTCAAATTGGAAAAAGAAAGAATCGTCGTTCTCGCTTCTTTAAAAAATACGGGCGCAGGTCATAAGTTTCCTACGTATTCCGTACCCAAATTGTTTCTTTCCGTGACCTGGATTCGGAACGGAAACGTGTATCGCTCTCTTTCGGAAAAAACGATCGGGCGAGTGACGGATATCGATCTGGAAACGGAATTCGAAGATACAAGGCTCGCGCCAGGAGAAGAAGCCGTTTTAACGGCTGATATCGACCGGTCCGAGTGGAAGAAGGGAGACAAAATTCGATTTCAGGCGATCGTCGAACCAGACGAGTTTTATGCGAGAATGTTTCAGGATAACTACGATCAAAGAAAGAAATATCTGATTTCCGGTCCGGAAGAACTTCAACTTTTGGATGCTTTGCGAAAGGTAAAGAATACGCGTTATGTGCTCTTTGAACACGAAAAAACCATGGATCGACTATCCTTCCAGTAAAAATCCGTCCACCGAACGAATCAAAAGAAGACCGCCTCCTTTCGGAAGTTCGTTCACTCGAAACTCGGGATGATTTTCCCAAATGTCCAAATCGCAGAGGATGAGATCAAACTGTTTCCAGTCGGAAACGCTCGATCCCGGCTGAAGAATTTTCACCTTCTCCCGTTTGAGACTTTGTTTGATCTTCGAGGGAATCCGATCTACGGACCCGTTTAAGTCAACGATCGAAAGTTTGGAATTGTAATTCGAGGCGAGTCTTCTTGCGATTTGTAAAAGATTCAGATCTTTTTCGGCGCCGAAAAGAACGTGGATATTCTTCACGTCTTCCAATTGGGATGAGAATAAAATTCCGGTATTACACTTCGTTTCGTTGAGAATGGTTCTGATTTTTCCGCCGAGAATATCGTCCGAGAAAAAAGAGCGAGCGGCGCCGATGAGAAGAAGTTTGTAGTTTCCGTCTTCTACGATACGAATGATATCTTTCGTGATATTGGTCGAGGTTTTGTAGATCGTTTGGAGATGAATATCCAAATCCTTGGAAAGTTCTTTCAAAGGAGTGAAACTGGAAGCCTCGTATTTTTCGGCGTGCGATTCGGAAATGTTTGAATCGGGAGAAAGATGGACGGCGGTGACTTCTCTTTCCTTTTTCTTTTCGGGAAAAAGTCCATAAGCGATCTTTAATAGTTCCAGACCTCTGGAATGTTGCGCGAAGGATATTAGAATTCCCTTACCCGCTCTGTAGCGCGAAAACGTTTCCTCTTTGGAAAAAAACCAATCTACGATCTTAAGCGCGGGTCCGGTCATAATCGTCGTCGTCAATGCCATCAGAACCATCATGGAAAAAATTTCTTCCGATAAAACTCCAAGGTCGTAACCGATGTTGAGGACGATCAGCTCCATCAATCCTCTTGTATTCATCAGAATTCCGATGGAGAGGGAATCCTTCCAATTCTTACCGGATAATCTGGATGCGATCGCACTTCCGCCTAACTTTCCTAAGATGGCGACAAAAAGAATCAAAAAGAAAATCGGCCAAAGGCCGGAACTCGAAAGGAGACCGAATTTTGTCCTGAGCCCAGTAAACGCGAAGAAGAGTGGGAGTAGAACCGTGAGACTGAAATCTTCGATTTTGTCCACAAGATTGCTACGAAGTTCCTTTTTGTCGGGCATGACGACACCCGCAAGAAAAGCTCCGAATAACGCGTGTATGCCGATTGCCTCCGTGATCCATGCGGAAATAAAGATAAAGAGAAAAAAGAATGCGGAGATCGTTTTGGTCATCGATTCTTTCGTCGTGTATAGATTTCCAGCCCTTCGCATAAGCGGAAGAATCGCCTTCCACATCACGACCATATACGTGCCCGACATAAGAATGGTAAGAAAGCCGGAAGAAAAAGATCCCGCATTGACGATCGTCACCACGACCGCGAGCACGCACCATGCGGTTACGTCATCGGCCGCGGCCGCAGTTATGGCAAGACTGCCTAACGTGGTTTTGGTCCATCCTTTTTCCAAGATGATTCTTGCAAGGACCGGAAACGCCGTGATGCTCATTCCGATTCCCATAAAAAGACAGAAAGCGATAAAATCCACGTTCTCGGGCGCCAAAGGAATATAGATAAAATAAGCAAGTCCCGCTCCGAGGAGAAAGGGAAACATGATGCTCGAGTGTGAAATCACGATCGCTGACTCGGCTTGATTCTTCAAAATTTTGAGATCGAGTTCCATTCCGATCACAAACATAAAAAGGAGAAGTCCCAGTTGACTGAGAATCTGAAGCGTCGCCAAGGAATCTTTCGGAAAAAGAAGGAGGAAACCTTCGGGAAACAACAATCCAAGCAGGGAAGGCCCTAATAGAATTCCGGCGAGAATTTCACCGATCACCGCGGGTTGTCCCACGAGAGTGGCGACTTTCCCAAAAAAACGCGCCGCGAGCATGATTACGATCAATTGAAGAAGTAATCGGGAAAGCGGTTGTTTGAGATGTCCTGAAAAAATCTGAGCGACGGATTCGAAGTCGAGAAGTCCAGGTCTTTCTATTCCGTTTTGAATCGGAGTTCTTTTTTGCTTATCCTTTGGATTTTCCACGTCCTGTGAAGAATGAAAACTCTCCTTTTTGACTTCCAGATTTTTTCCGGACTGAAGAATGAAGGCGAGGCATAATACAAAAGAGAAAATTAGAAAAATATAAAATACCGATATTTTTTTCATACGGGGAATCCTCGTCTGGGAGCAGTTTCTTCCCGAATTCTGGATTCGTCATTCAGATTTTAGCCGGGAGGAGGACGTTTCTACTTTGATATTTTTCGCTTTTAAGATAAAAACCTTCAGAGAAAAAAGGGAAGGATTCGGACCGGAAACCGTGAAACTTTTTTGTCTTTTCAAGAGTGGATTTTTTCTCGAATCGACTTCGCTTAACAAATTCGATTTACGGAAGAGGGGAAAGCAGAAGTGATTCTTCTTGAAGAACCTTCGATGCGAGTTTGGCCGCTTCCAGAGGAGCCGCGGGTTGACCCGTCGTGCGAACCCGAGTGAATATCAACCACTGCGCGCCTTCTTTTTGGAAGAGGGCCCAGAACCAGGAGTTCGCTTCTTCTTGGTTATAGTAAAACGCGGAATCGGATTTGTATTCTTCGGTTCCGTTCCAGTTACCGGGAAGATCGTGATTGCCGCTCGCGTTGGAGACGGAACCGGATTCTCTTTTCAAAAGACCGAAGACTGTTTGTATCGTTTTTTTGCGAAAAGGCGGCTTCGATTCTTGCAAACGGATTAGATAATCCACAAATTCAACCGGGGATACGGTGTAAGAACCGTCCAACCAAAAGGAAGCCCTTGTCATCGGAACGGCGCTCGTAAAGTCGTTTCCTTTTTCAAGAAGCTGTTTGCCTTTTTCGGGGCCGATATCGTTCCAGAGTTTTGCAAAATACCAATGAACGGAATACTCAAGAGCCGATTTAAGATTCTGATCCTTTTGCCAACGGATATAAGGATGTCTCGTTTTATCCCAGAAAAAAAGAGATTGATCCTCTTTGAGATAGCCGCTTTCCAAAGCGTTTAACGCAAGAATCGTGTGAAAAAGAGAAGCGGGCGGGGATTTATAAGAACATTCTTCTTTTTGAAAGTAGATTTTACTTCTTGCGCTGAGGTTTACTAAGATCGCACAAGCCGATTTCCCGTCCCAGTTCAGATTCTTTTCCGAAAAAGGCATCGGCGGAAGAGATAAAACGGAAGGTTCGCTTTTACAAAAGAAAAGTACGAAGAAGATCCAAAAGAATGAGAATAGAGACTTCACTTAAAAAGGACTGAATCAGTTGAGAACGGAAATGCCAATCAAAATTAAGGAAACCGGGATATAAAAACAAAAGAAGTAGATTTTCCCGACCTTCTTCCAAGGTTTCTCCATCTTCGGCCTTAAGAGTTCGATGAGTTCTTCTTGGTTTGCGTTGTAGAGTTGGGAAGCGTCGTTCATTCCATAGAGACGTCCGGCTAAACGGAGAAAGGCTTTTTCTCGATGAGTTTTCAGATATTCCTGACTCGCCGAGACCAGGTCGGTATCGTTTGAGAAAAGATTCCGAAAGACCTTAGGAATTTCGTAGAACTTTCCTATAAGAAGACTTGAAAATCGGGTAAAAAGGCCTAAGTAGAAGAGGGAAGCGTATTGAACAGCTTCCATTTTTAATCCGAAGACGATGATAAAGCAGACCAAATAGGCGCCATACCCAAGGATCAGTCCTGCCCTTTCGAAAAAACGATTCCAGAAAACCTCTTTGTCGAATTCTAAATCGATCGCTTCCGGAGAGTAGTCGCTGGTTTTGTGTTCGGTCATTGGTAAATTAAGAAAAAGGAATATTCCCTCTCTTCTATCCATGCAAAATTCTACGCTCGAAATGACAAATCAATTCGAGCGGTTTTGGAAGGCAAAAAAGGGGAAAGAAGAATTCGTTTTCTTTCCAAGCGGTTCTTCTCTCGATGTTTTAGAAATTTTTGTTCCATCGCAATGGAGAAGAAAGAAACGGCAAAGGGAGACATAACGATCTCGAATTTTATCCGATATTTTTAAAGGCCGAATCTCAACTTTCATTCTTCTTTTTCTTCAGGGGGAAACTGGCAAGGAGACCGAAAATCTTTTCATACGAGGCCTCCTGGATGTCGACTGCACTCAAAAGAAAAGAAAGAAAAATTCAAACCGGAGAATTCTGGACTTCCCGCCAGAGACAATCCCATTCCATTCATTACAGCGTAAGTTATCGCGCCTCGTTTAAACCGGAACTTCCCGCGTTTTTCTTGGATAAATACCTTGCCGGAAGCAAGGGTGTCGTCTTGGATCCGTTTGGCGGAAGGGGAACCACATCGATTCAGGCAAATCTGGAAGGACATACCGCGATTCACAATGATATCAGTCCGATGTCTTTGTTTTTAGCGAAATCGAGACAGATCGTTCCTGCGATAGAGAGTATGGAAAAAATTCTCTCTCGTCTCGATCTCAAAAAGAAAACGAAAGAAGAAAAGGAAGACAAGGACCTGCTTGCATTCTATCACAGAGACACCTTGAACGAGATTAAAAATCTCAAGAGAATTCTTTCGCAAGACGCTTCTCCTGAGATTCAATACATCGGAGTCACGGCGCTCTCCCGTTTACACGGACACAGTGACGGATTCTTTTCCGTTTATAGCTTTCCCCAAATTTCCATACCTGCGAGCGCTCAAAAACGCAATAACGAAAAGAAAGGGATTCGTCCCGAATATAAGGAGATTAAGTCGAGAATCATGCAGAAAATGAAGAGAGACTTAAAAACTCCTCTTCCTCCGTTTTACCACGAATTCTCGGGAAGAAATCGTTATACGAATCATTCTTCTTTACATCTGGAATCTTTGGAAGATTCGGTTACGGATCTTGTCATAACGTCTCCACCTTTCCTCGATAAGGTGAACTATGAAGAGGACAATTGGCTTCGTTATTGGTTCTTAGAGATCGAACTTCCGGATCATAAAAAGCCGAGTATTTTTTCGACTCTTTCCGGTTGGACCGATTTTATACACGGAACCTTGGAAGAACTCTCCCGAGTACTAAGACCGCAGGGTGTTTGTGTAATGGAAGTCGGAGATATCAAAAAAGGAAGAACCGTTTTCAACCTGGATGAATACGTGATCCAAGCCGCGTCCGGCACCGGATTAGAATGGGAAACGACGTTTATCAATGATCAGAAGTTTACCAAACTCTCCAACTGTTGGAACGTTTCGAATAACGAAAAAGGTACGAACTCCAATCGTTGTGTCGTCTTTCGAAATTATAAATAGGGCGGAAGAATCCGTTTCTTTTCGTAAAGAACGTTTTGCGGACTTTGTAGGAGTTCCTACAACCGAACCGATAAGAATTTTGGTTGTTTGAAGTCATGTTTTGTGATAAAGGAAAATTTCCCAAGTTTTCCCGCGAGCCCGCCACCTCCACCCGATCAGGGTGGGGGCGCGCGTTTTTTACAAAAAGGCCGTGGGAGTTCCGACC
Organism: Leptospira stimsonii; assembly: GCF_003545885.1. Classification (NCBI taxonomy): domain Bacteria; kingdom Pseudomonadati; phylum Spirochaetota; class Leptospiria; order Leptospirales; family Leptospiraceae; genus Leptospira; species Leptospira stimsonii. The sequence goes on along the minus strand of NZ_QHCT01000003.1, from coordinate 397,465 downwards.
GAGAGAACTTTCCTAATTTTCGACTTCTGTCTCTTTTTCTCTCTTTTTTAAGCGTTTCCCCTTCACCAATTTCGAAATTCTACCGAACTTGAATACAGAAGAGGGTTACCGGAATATGATGCGCTCACTCTGGACGGCGGCTACGGGCATGATTGCCCAGCAATTCCATATCGATACGATTTCAAACAACTTGGCGAACGTAAACACGACCGGTTTTAAAAAGAATCGCGCGGACTTTGAAGACTTAGTCTATCAACATCAGGTTTTGGCCGGAACGCCGGCGACTTCCGTAAGCGAGATTCCTACCGGCGTAAACGTCGGTCACGGGGTACGCGCGGCCGCGTCCCAAAAACTTTTCGAGATCGGTTCCTTTCAGGCGACCGGAAACAAACTGGACATGGCGATCACGGGCGAGATGGGATTTTTTAAAATCCAAATGCCGGACGGAAGTTTTGCGTTCTCTAGGGACGGGTCTTTTAAGATCGACTCGAACCAACAAGTGGTGACGTCTAACGGATATCTTTTGGAGCCGCCCCTTATCCTACCGGAAGGTGCGATCTTAAACACTCTCATGATCTCCGAACAAGGAGAAGTCACCGTAAAAGTTGGAGCCGACATTCGTCCCATCGTGATCGGCCAGGTCGAACTCTATCGTTTCGTAAACCCTGCCGGTCTAACTGCGATTGGAAAAAACTTATTTCAAGAAACGATGGCCTCGGGACCCGAAATTCCGGGCACTCCGGGGATGGAGGGATTCGGAAACGTCCTTCAGGGATTTCTCGAGATGAGTAACGTGAAAATCGTGGAAGAAATGGTGAACATGATCGTCGCGCAGAGAGCGTACGAATCGAATTCGAAAGCGATTCAGACCTCGGACAACATGCTCTCCACCGCAATCTCACTCAAGAGATAAGAATTTTATAAATTTCTTATGAAGCTTTTAGCGACTCTCCTCTTTCTTCCTTTCATTTTGAATCCTCTTTTGGGAAGGGGAGTGTCGGGAATCTATCTAAAAGGCCGGGCGGTCGTCGACGGGGACGAGGTCTTTCTTTCTTCGATCGCGAGAATTCCGGATGGTTTCGAAGACCGGGTGATTCTCAAAAATCTAAATAAACCTGTTTTTATTGGTTCCAAGGAAATTCTTAAAGTCTATCGGGATCTGGATCCGATTGTGACCGGAAAGGAAACCTTGGTTCTTCCTCTAAATCATACCCTGGAACCTTATGAAATCACGGAATCCCTTGCGAATGAAATCAAAAAGAAACATCCGGATGAGGAGTTTCGTCTAACGTTTTTGTCCGGTGAGACGAAGGTTCCGCAGGAAGGTGTGGAACTTCGCTGGGCCAATCTTTCTTCCCGACTACATCCGGGCCAAGTCATGGCCTCCTTGGAAATCTTCTTTCAGAATCAAAAAGTCCATACTTTGAGAATTCGATTTCAAGTGGAACAGAAGGTTCGTGTTCAAAAAGCCGTCCGCCCTTTGAATAAGGGAATTCGAATCACGGAGAATGACTTTAGGGAAGAGGAAATACTGACTCCGGAAGAAATATTAGATTCTCCTGGAAAAGAACTCTTGGGTTCGACGCTCTTGAAGGACATGAACGAAGGAGAAATCTTTCGTAAAAAACACGTTCGTAAAATCGCCGATGTGCAAAGGGGCGGAGAAATTCTTATGGTTTACCATAAGGGAAGTCTTGTTCTTAAAACGAAAGTGAAGGCGCTTAGCTCCGGTAATATCGGAGATGAGGTTCAGGTAACCACTCATTCCAGAGAAGGGCAAATGCGAGCGAAGGTAGTGGATAAGAATACGGTGGTCACGGAATGAAACAAGATTCTTTCAAAAAGAATATCTCCGCTCTTTTTTCAGGATTTCTCCGATTGGAAATAGGTTTCGTTTTTCTACTTCTTGCATTTTTTGTCGAAGACGATTCTCGTTTGCGCGCTCAGGATTCTTCTCTCTGGACCGATAAGAACCCGTATTCCGTTCGTCAAAATATCAAAGTCGGCTCTCCTCTTTATATTAGAATCACAAACGGTCTTCAAGCCGAGTTTGAACTTGAGTCGAATGCGGACGAAACTCTGACGCTCAAGGCGATGCCGGATAAAAAAATCATTCCTGATATGCCTTCGTATAACAACGATCGTACGATTACCCGTAAGAATAAGGGAAAGATCAAATCTGTCGGTAAGATCAAGGGAAATCTGACGGCTCTTGTGACGGCGGTCGATCCGAATACGGGTCTTCTTACAATTCAAGGGCAAAAGGTGAGCGTGATCAACGGAGAAGAAAACAGCCTGATTCTCGCGGGAACGGTTGCGCCCGAGTTCGTAGAAAAGGATTCTTCTCTGAATTCGGATAAGATCGCAAATCTTCAGGTCTCTTATAACGGGAGGATCAATCCGAAACAAGTGAATCCTCCGATCGCTCTTAAGACCGTGACAAATCCGGACGGATCCGTCACGATCAAGGCGGAACTTTCCGAAGAGGAAAAACAAAGGCTCATTCTGAACCAACTCAACCGTCTTCTCGGAGAATCACAGTGAGATTGAAATATTACGCTTTTATTTTATTCTTTTTTTATCCTATTATGGGTCTGTTCGCGACCGAACTTCGTTTGAAAGACATCGCAAAGATTGAAGGGGTTCGCGAAAATCAGATCACGGGATACGGAATCGTGGTGGGTCTTCCTGGAACGGGAGATAGCAAAACTCCGATGACTTCGGAAAGTATGAAAAATTACCTGAAGAATCTAGGAGTAGAGGCCAACCTAAAACCCGATCAAACAAGAAACATCGCCTCGGTTCTAATCACTGCGACGATTCCAACGTATGCTCGAAAAGGAGATAAGTTGAATGTAGTCGTTTCATCGATCGGGGACGCTAAGTCATTGGAAGGCGGGGTGCTTCTTCAATCTCCTTTGAAAACCGCCGGCGATAAAACTTTTGCGGTCGCATCCGGTGTGATCTCTTTCGGCGGACGACAGGAACAAGAACGCGGTAGTAGCGGCCGTGGAAATAAAAAAACCGTCGGTCTCATTCATGGGGGTGCGATCGTCGAACAAGAGTTAGATCAGAATTTTTACGCCTCTGAAAGAGTCCAAATTCAACTGGACAATCAGGATTTTACGACTCTAAACGCGGTGATTACGCAGATTCGTTCCATTCTTCCTGGGAAACACGGTATCGGTCCGGAATCCGTGGTTCCCGTTTCTCCCTCCGAAATCAATATCGTCCTCGGTAAAACGTTCGAAAACAAATCTGACCTTTTCTTAACTTTGTTAAGCGACATCGAAAACCTAACCGTCGAAACACAGGTCAAGCCGAGGGTCGTTATTAACGAAAGAACTGGCGTGATCGTGATGGGCGGTAACATTACCATTGAAGAAGTGGCGGTTTCGCGGTCCGGCTTGAATCTTTCCGTAACCGATAAAAATCGAAAACGGAATTGGTTAGGAAAAGAACAAGAACCCGTTAAAAGTTCCTTTCTTATTGAGGAATCCACAAGCGTCGGAGACGTCGTGGAAGCCTTGAATAAGGTTGGCGCGTCCACAAGAGATATCATCGCAATCTTAGAAGCTCTGAAAAAATCGGGCGCCTTACACGCCGAGCTGGAGATACAATGAAAATCGATTCTATCAACGATTATACGAACAAGTTGAATCTTCTGGAGAAATCCGAGGTTCGAAGTTTGATCAACGCGGAAAACGCGAGCAAAGGTAAACCGAACGTTTCTTTTCCCGATCAGTTACGCGAAGAATTTAACGAAAAACTCTCGGGTAAGATCAGTTCCTCGGAGATTCGCCTTCCACACAATATCAAAGAGGAAATTCAAGCGGATCCTTATCGTAAAAAACTCTACTCGGCTTCCGTCGAATTCGAATCCATCTTCGTTAAGATGATGTTGACCGAAATGAAAAAGACCGTCGAAAAATCCGGTCTGATCGACGGAGGACATGCGGAGGAGATTTTTGAGGATATGCTCTACGATGAATACGCGAAAAACCTTTCTTCCAATTCTTCTTTAGGTCTTGCAGAGCAGATCTACCAGTCGCTTTCTTCCAATCTCCCACCGGTATCCGTTTCAAAAAAGCTGGATCAGAAAGCCTAATCGACGTTAGCCGATTAGGTCGCTAAACTTGATCGTATCCAGGTCGTTCTGAAGTTTTTCCTCGGTCTTCTCCACTTTGGATCGAAGACTCGAAGGAAAAAGTTGGAGACTTTCGTCTCCGGTCAAAAGCGGTTCCGGGATCTTTCGATATACGTCGCCTACGCTCAAATCCGTGGACGCCGCGATCGGAACGTATTCGTTTTTTCTCGTTTCCGATAGGAAACCCAATTCGCATAACTTTTTGGTCAAGACCGGAATTTCCTCCTCTTTCAAACGTGAGACGAGAGCGATCTCGTGAGACGAGGAGGGGATCTTTTTTTCTCTTTGAATTTGATACGCGGATTTTAAGGTTAGGATCAACTTCCTGAATTCGTTGCTCGTGGACGAGTGCATCGTTTCCAAGGATTGAAGAGGAGCTAAATAGCGCTCCCTGAACTGTAATGATGCCGTGATCTCAGCTCCGAATAGAACAATGAGAGAAAGTGAATATACTCCCAACAAAAAGATGGGAACAGCGGCTAACGCCTTGTAGATGATCATCGTAGTTTCGCTAAAGGAGGAAAGATATATGTGGAATCCCCAAAGAAAAATCAAAAAAATCACACCTGTCACCGCCGCTCCCACAGCAGATGCTTTGAGCGGAACCCTGGTATTCGGAATCAAAGAATAAAGACTTAGGAAAAAAAGCCAGATTCCTGATAAAGGAAAAAGAATTCTTAAAAAGGAATAGATGGAAAAGACGCTGTCTCCACCGGTCACAAGGGTCGTTGCGAATTTTTGGTCCTTCGATTCGGTGATGCTGATCGTCCTATATTCTCCCACGTTCAACATCCGGATCTTTCCGTTTTCTTTTCTTTCCAAAAGAAGGTTTGCCCAGAGTTTTCCGTTCATCGGAGTATAGAATGGATTCCAATGATCTCCCTCATCAGTTGAGATGAGAATATGACCTAAGCTATCCATCGCAAAAAGTTCCATTTGATCCGATCCGGTAAAGGACCAGATACGAATGAAGTTATACCGTTTGTGGCTCGTTTCGATCCAGCTATTTCCTCCGTCTTTGGATCGATAGATGACACCTCTTTCGCCTGCTAAAAAGATGTCTCCGTTTTCGGTTCTGTGTATATCATGAAATGCTAAATGAGTCAACCGGTTCGGATAAAAAGTAAAACCTTTGTCGTTGCTCGTCCAGACCGTTCCCGATTCGTCGGCGATATACCCGTTTAGAGGATCCGGAAAGTAGACCTTAGATGCGTTCATTTTCAGTCTGTCTTTGAAAATCGGTTTAAAAGAGATCCCTTCCGGAATGTAGTGAAGAACTTCACCGTTTTTGAATACAATAAAAATATTATTCACGTCAACGATTTCGATGTCTTTGAGTTCGACTCCTTCCAAAGAAGTCAAGGTCCAAACCGAAGATTCGATCGGTTTTATCAAAAGCGTTCCTTTTTGGGAAAGAACATAGATAAGACCGTCCCGAATTCTAATCTTGATAAAATCCGAATTTCCGATGTCCGGTTTTTTACAAAAGTCGAGCCTTCCCCCGAGATTATCCAAACATCTCATATTTTCAAAATCGATTTCGTCTTCTCGGATGGAATAATCTATTTTAAGATTCGCATCCATTCGAAATAGGGTGCCATTCTCACCGCTCACCCAGATTTTTCCGGACGGATCCCTTTCCATCGAAAAGTAGTGTGGGGGTCGGAAGAAGTCGATGGTCTTTTCGGCGACACCTTCTCCGATTACAAAAAGAAGAGGTCCGATTGCTAAGACAAAAAAGTAAAACACCAATTTTTGAAAAAGGGAACGATTCGAGTTAATTTTCCAAATCCCGTTGAACGCGTTCTCTAAGGAACGTAACACAGCGGTCGCCGAAAAAACAAGAATTACAAATCCGATCGCTCCGATCTGAGAAGCAGTATCGATCAAATCGCCTATCGTTTCAAGATACGTGTTGATATCCACGGTGATATTGCTTTGCAGAATAAAAGTGTTGATCGTATCGAAAATTTCCTCCTTTCTATTTTCCAAACCGGAAGTGATCGTGATGAGGGAAAGGGCGACGGTCAACATAGGAATGAGGGAGACGATCGTAGTATAGGAAATTCCGGATGCTTGCATGAGACAATCGTCTTTGATAAAACGATATGCGGAACCGACGATCACTCGGAGAAAGAGTACGAAGTAACGTAAGAATCCGCGATTCGGAATCTTATCGGAGTCGGTGAGCCAACCCGGTTTTAAAATATGTAACATCGTTCATTCTACCTTGAAGCTATAGAGTACCATCGAAGAAGTCGATGGTCTGCCTTTCTTTTTGAATTTGCTTTTCCAGTGATAGATTCCGATTCGAATCCATTTCCAATAGTCGATCCAAGAACGGAAACTACCTCTGGATTTGAGTAACTTAGCCCGGAGAGGAAAATCGACTCCGGGATACGTGATATGATTCTTAAAACCCGATTGATCAAGAATTTTTTTGAGATTCGATTCGGAATAATAGTAAAAATGCCCCGGAAGATAGTAGTGATAACTCGGTCCCGCTTCGATCGCTTGCCATCCTTCGAAGTTCGCGGTTTGTAATAACAAAAGACCTCCCGGTTTCAAAATTCGATTTAGTTTTTCGAATACACGGGAAGGCTCGGAAAGATGTTCGATCACTTCGACAAGAGTGATTACGTCGAAGAAATTTTCAGGAAGATCAGCGTCTAAGAATTCTCCAGTAAATATTCTAAAACCTCTGGATTTTGCTACCTCCGCGGAATAAGGAGAAATTTCGACCCCGGTAACTCCGTAACCGGCTTCCTTCGCGCAATTTAAAAATCCTCCGAAAGAACAACCGATATCCAAAAATTCTCCGGATGGTCTGAATTTTCGGATGTTCTTGATTCTCGCCTTCCAGACGTATCGATCGAATCGTTCGGTCTCTCTTTCGTCTCTGTAGGAAAAATCTGCGTTTCCCTTATAATAGTCTTCCGTATATAATTCGGTAGGTTTCGGTCTGGGGTATTGAGTTTGTAAGCCGCAGGAAGTGCAAAGGAATATCGGTATATTATAATGATTGAATGTAGAATCGTAAAGGAATTTCCATCGATTCGTTTTACAGCATGGACAGGTTTCGTTTAGAGTTTGGCCAGGAAAATCCAATGACAAATCCTTTCTTCCAGTTTTCCGAGAGGAGTTCTTTCCGTATATCCGAAGTCGATCTGAGAAAAACCGCTGAGGTCTTGTTTCAATTCTTCCAATGTATAAAATCGAGAATAGGCTCCTTTTAGATCCGCAGTTTGGATCGTCGTCCCTTTTGCCTGAAGATGAGTGTCTCCAACCGCACGAACCGAACCTGCAAGAAATCCGCCCGGTTTTAGTATTCTTTTTTTCTCATCTAAGATTTGTTTTGCGAGTTCCGCCGTGTTGTAATGAAGAACTCCCCAACTTACGATCACGTCAAAGAAGGAATTTTCAAACGAATAGGGCGGGTTACCTGTTACGGAGGCCTTCACGAAAGGATATTCATTCGTGATCGTTTGGATCGCATTCTCCGTATAATCCGTTGCGAAGACTTGGTAACCGAATTCGTTTAACAAATTGGAATGTCTTCCTGAGCCCGCTCCGAAATCCAAAGCATTTTTTTTAGCGGAGGATTCTTTCGAGTTTGTTTCGATTTTGGAAAGCATTCTTACCAGATTCTCGTCCGGATAACCGAGCCTGGATTTACTTCGAGTGTAGTGGTTATTCCAAGCCGACTGTGAAGTTGGTTCAGACGGATTCAAACTTGCCTTCCAACCTTTCTTGCACGGAAGACTTCCATTCTTCCAGGCTTTGATCGTTTTGATCGGGTCCCAACAAGGCCACACTTCGTGTACGGGCCGAATTTCCCTCGTTCGTTTTTAAGATTTCACCGGGTTCTTTCCATTTCAGATCGAAGATCAGTTTTTCTTTCCCTTTCGGTTGGAAGGAAGAGTGTTCCACAAGCTTGGATTTTCCCTCCGGAGGTGCGCTGAAAAAAACGCCTGCGTATTTTTTGGAGATTTGCGAATACTCCTCGAACGGTTTGATTTCTTCGCCGACTAAGAGGCGGACCAGATTGTCGAAGTATTGAGATCCGAAATAGTTTGGTATGAGATAGTCCGCTAAGAATTCTCCTCCGACTTCGGGGACCGCTTCGATTAGAAAAATTTCTCCGAGCGGATTGATCCGAAATTCCGCAACAAAAGGACAATTGTTCATCTTTGTCGCAGTTACGAGAGCCCTACAGTTGAGAAGAATTTCTCCCACGAGTTCGGGATGAGAGAAGGGAAGTGTATGAGCAATTTCTAAATAAGGAGCAAAGGTCGTGACGTCTTTGTGCGAGATGGAGGCAGGAAAAAATTCTCCATTTTGGACGAGCCCGCAGACGGTGATTTCAAATCCCGGGATATATTCTTCTGCGATCCAATCTTCCTTTTCCGAAACGTGGGCGCCCGCTTTTTTTCTTGCCGTCGTTTTGGGACGAGGAAGTTTTTTCTTGGACTTGAGATGTTGTTCCCATTCTTCCGAATCGAAAAAGGTGTGAATTCCTTCCTTACTATTTCCACGAGAGGGTTTTAATACGAAAGGAAATCGAGTTTTGTTTATACCGGAATGGAGATCCAAACTTTCCGGCACTAGGATTCCCACCCTTTGTGCGGCTTCTTTGAGAAGATTCTTATCCGAACATATTTCTACCGCTGAAAGAGGAGCATAACGTAGCTTCATCTTATCGGCGATATACGAAGTCGTGTAGGTCGCCTTTCCATAGGAACGGGTTCCGACTCCTATGATTTTTCCCTGAAGAGGAAGTTCGGAAGCGGTCTTAAGAATTTTACGATATTCTGTTACGGATTCTAAGATACGAAGTGAAGCGAGGCCGAGACCGGGAGCTCGATCGTTTTGATCCACGGCGATTACCGTGTATCCCAAGTTGAGAGCGGAAGTGATGAGGGGTACTTGGTTGATACCGGCTCCTATGGAAAGAAAATACCCCTTCTGTTTCATTTCCCTTCGTATTTCTTTGTATCCCCTAAGAAAGTCAAAGGATTTTTAAGAGTAAAGCCTGAGATTGGTGAATCGATCCGGAGCTTTTTTGGGGATAGGGAGAAACGTGCTCCTTGTCTTTTCGGAATTTTCTTTCTGAAGAGCGGGGTCTTCTTTCCTGGTAGAGGCTCAGATTGGAGAGGAGAGCGTACATTGCCGATTGATTTGGAATTCCGTCCGCTTCGATTGTCAAAGAGATTCCGGGAACCGACCTTTCGACTCTAACCCGAAACGATTTCGGGGAGGATGGTGTTCGATCGTTTGAATGTTTTCCGTTGTTGCAGATTCGAAATCGCGATCAGGCACTTGGATCTTACGAACTCCGTTCTCGCGTATTCGAACAAAGATTTTTGGAACGATCTTACACTGAGTTCAACGTCTTCTCTTTTTCCTATTCTTCGATCGAAATGGGAAAAAAATTATTTCTCCGGAATTGCGAGAGCTGGGATCAGCTTTCTCCTTTTATATCCTCGAGTATAAGGAATCGTCTACTCGAGAATGGATGCGTCCGTTTTTTGATCATCTGACTCTTTCGTAGAGAATTCGAACTCCTCCGGCTTTTTCGCCTTCCGGTGTTAGGTTCTGAGAAAAGATGATCAGTTTATTTTCTCCGTCCTTTTCGAGATGGGTCTTCCATCCCCACTGTCTTTCCGGAGTTTCTCCTCCGTAATGGCCTTTGAAAGAAAAATCCGTGGCACCGGATTCTCCTTGAGAAAAGAGGATTCCGCTTCCCATTCCAAAACTTTCGATCCAAGCGGACTCGTATCGTTTGCGATCGATATGGTAGCCGTAGATCGCAATTCCCTCCAGAGGTTCTCCTGCGTAACTTCCCTTGTATTCATGGAAGAGAAACCTTCCGCCTAATACGAGTTTTATGTTTCCTGCGATTGGGGATTCGTCCGCGATCTTTCCTTCTTCGAAAATCATATGTGCTACACCTTTCCAATCACCTACGAAGGATTCGAATTCTTTGTGAATTCCTTCCCGTTTTGAAATTTCAAACTTTTCTTTGCCCATGGCGGAACAGTAGGTAAGAATACAAGAGGGAAATCAAGAAGATTTAGGTCAAAAAATCCGGGTCGTTTTTCGTGTGAGTTCCTACTTTTCAAGATTCTCTCGAAAGAATTTGATTTCGTAAGAGTTCCTACTTTTCAAGATTCTCTCGAAAGAATTTGATTTCGTAAGAGTTCCTACTTTTCAAGATTCTCTCGGAAGACTTTGATTTCGTGTGAGTTCCTACTTTTCAAGTTTCTCTCGAAAGACTTTGATTTCGTGTGAGTTCCTACTTTTCAAGTTTCTCTCGAAAGACTTTGATTTCGCGTGAGTTCCTACTTTTCCAGTTTCTCTCGAAAGAATTTGATTTCGTGTGAGTTCCTACTTTTCCAGTTTCTCTCGAAAGAATTTGATTTCGTGTGAGTTCCTACTTTTCCAGTTTCTCTCGAAAGAATTTGATTTCGTGTGAGTTCCTACTTTTCCAGTTTCTCTCGAAAGAATTTGATTTCGTGTGAGTTCCTACTTTTCCAGTTTCTCTCGAAAGAATTTGATTTCGTGTGAGTTCCTACTTTTCCAGTTTCTCTCGAAAGAATTTGATTTCGTGTGAGTTCCTACTTTTCCAGTTTCTCTCGGAAGACTTTGATTTCGTGTGAGTTCCTACTTTTCAAGATTCTCTCGGAAGAATTTGATTTCGTGTGAGTTCCCACTTTTCAAGTTTCTCTCGAAAGAATTTGATTTCGTAAGAGTTCCCACTTTTTATTGAATTTCGAATTCCACGCTGACCCTTGCCTGGATCTTTCTTTCTCCGACGGAAATAGGGGAGGAGTCACTTTCTCTTCCTTTCATCTGAAAGACGACTTGCTGGTTGATGTTGGAATCGGATTCTATAATTTTGATTGGAACCACGTTCGTCTTTCCGATCGAAGTCGCAAGAACGATGGCTTTGTTTTTGGCGTCTTCATAGGCCGCGACAAGGGCATCCTTTTCTTGTTTCTGCGTGTTGTCCGCTTTGAATTCGATTCCGCTCACTTGATTCACTCCGAGTCTTTGAATCTCCAACAGTAAATCCTTATATACTTTCAAATTTCTGAGTTTGAGAAGAATCCCGGAGGAGGCCAGATACGGTCTCTGTTTCCCTTCCTCCAGATATTGTCTTTGCAACGTATAATCGGTGCTGTGGATGTCTTTTGCGGAAATCTTAAATTCTTTGGAAAGAGATTGGATTACGTTCGCGACTCTTTGTAAATTTTTCTCTTGCGCGGTTTTCGGATTGGCGTCCTCAACATCGACGGAAAAAGAGATTTGAATGTAGTCGGTCTCTACGACCGCAGTACCGCTACCCGAAACAGTAACCGTTTGTTTCGATTCCGAATAAATCCCGATCATAGGAAGCGCGAATAACGTAAGAAGAATGAATAAACGTTGAATCATGTTTCGGATTCTTTTTACGCATTCTTCCTTGAAAACAAAAAAAAGGCGGAAGAGAAAATCTCGACCGCCTTTTTTGCGAAAACAAAAGAAAGGAAAGAATGAATTACATCATTCCGCCCATTCCTCCCATACCGCCGCCCATTCCCGCCATCGGGTTAGGACCGTCTTTTTCAGGTTTATCGGTGATCGTAACTTCAGTAGTTAAGATCATAGAACCGATGGAAGCCGCGTTTTGGAGAGCGGAACGAACCACTTTCGCAGGGTCAACGACTCCGGCTACAAGAAGATCTTCCCAAACCATAGTCAGCGCGTTGAAACCTTCGTTTCCTTTTTTGCTCTTCGCGTGTTCAACGATAACGGATCCTTCCAGACCTGCGTTGTTCGTGATCATACGAATCGGTTCTTCCAAAGCTCTGTAGATGATTTTCGCACCCGTAGCTTCGTCGCCTTCTAATTTCAGAGCGGCAACCGCTTCCTGAGCTTTCAGAAGAGTCAATCCACCACCGGGAACGATTCCTTCTTCCACAGCGGCGCGAGTAGCGGAAAGAGCGTCTTCTACACGAGCTTTTTTCTCTTTCATTTCTACTTCGGTCGCGGCGCCCACGTGAATCACGGCAACACCACCCGCGAGTTTAGCGAGTCTTTCTTGGAGTTTTTCTCTATCGTATTCAGAAGTAGTATCTTCGATCTGTTTTTTGATCTGACCGATTCTTCCTTGAATATCTTTTGTCTGGCCTTTGCCTTCGATGATCGTAGTGTTTTCTTTGTCTACGACCACTTTGTTCGCACGGCCGAGCATTTGAAGAGTGGCGTTTTCGAGTTTCATTCCGAGGTCTTCGGAGATCACTTGTCCGCCGGTGAGAATCGCGATGTCTTCCAACATGGATTTTCTTCTGTCACCGAAACCGGGAGCTTTCACCGCAACGCAAGAAATGGTTTTTCTGAGAGTGTTTACTACGATCGTAGCGAGCGCTTCTCCTTCCACTTCTTCTGAAATGATCACTAAAGGTTTTCCAGCTTGTGCTACTTTTTCCAAAACGTGAATCAGATCTTTCATAGAAGAGATCTTTTTGTCGTAGATGAGGATGAACGGATCGTTCAGAGTTGCGATCATCGATTCAGGATCGGTCACCATATAAGGTGAAATGTATCCTCTGTCGAATTGCATTCCTTCTACCACGTCGAGAGTGGTTTCGATGGATTTTGCTTCTTCCACAGTGATGACTCCGTCTTTACCGACTTTGTCCATCGCGTCTGCGATCAGATTTCCGATCGCGCTGTCGTTGTTTGCAGAAATGGTGGCAACGTTCGCGATGTCTTTTTTGTTTTCGATCTTAACGGCTCTTTTTTGAATGCTTTCCACTGCCGCTGTTACCGCTTTATCAATCCCTCTTTTCAGAGACATCGGGTTTGCACCCGCAGTCACGTTTTTCAAACCTTCGTTGATGATGGATTGAGCAAGAATGGTTGCAGTGGTGGTTCCGTCTCCGGCGACGTCATTTGTCTTCGTGGAAACTTCTTTTACCATCTGCGCGCCCATGTTTTCCAGAGCGTCTTCGAGTTCGATTTCTTTCGCAACGGTCACACCGTCTTTTGTGATGGTGGGAGCTCCGAATTTTTTATCGATCACTACGTTACGACCCTTAGGCCCGAGAGTAACTTTCACCGCGTTTGCGAGTTTGTTCACGCCTTCGAGGAGCTTACGTCTTGCTGTTTCGTTGTATTCTATTTCTTTAGCCATGATTCACTCCTAAATTATTTCTTAACAACGGCGAGAATATCGCTCTCACGAATGATGAGGTATTCTTTGCCTTCGGATTTGATTTCAGTTCCGGAATATTTCCCGTAAAGAACGGTATCGCCTACTTTTACTTCAAGAGGGATGAGTTTTCCGTCTTCGTATTTGCCGCTTCCGACCTCTACGACTTTCCCTTCTTGCGGTTTTTCTTTTGCCGTATCAGGAACGAAAATGCTACCGATCTTTTCCTCGGCTTCCTGTCTTGGTTCTACGAGGACTCTGTCACCCAGAGGTTTAATCGATGCCATAGACTAACTCCTTAAAAATATGATTAGCACTATACTAGGAAGAGTGCTGACTTAGATTTCCAATTAAAAAATTTGACTCCCGATCGTCAAGCACTTTCTGCCCGAGAGTGCTAATTTCGGAGACGGAAAAGGGAAAGAAACGCGTAGAATTTCATTAAACGCCAAACGGAGAACGTCTAAAGAAGAATCCCTTTTCAAGGAGAATCATGTTTCCAAAAGAAAATCTCATTCGAGTCAGAGACCTGAATCAAAAACCGGTCCGGGAAGAAGGGAGGTACATACTCTACTGGATGTCGATGGCGAGACGACTTGCATGGAACCATTCTCTGGATTATGCGATTCATCTTTCAAAAAAATACAAAAAAGAACTGCTGATCTACGAACCCTTGAAGATGAATTATCCTTGGAGTTCTCCTCGGATTCAGCGCTTTCTGATCGAAGGAATGACGGACAACGCGAGGGAGGCTAAGAGATTAGGCCTAACGTATCGCGCCTTTGTCGAAACAAAAGAAAATCCGATCGGGGATGCGTTTCGAAAGCTCGTGGAAAAAGCCGTCCTTGTGATTACGGACGATTATCCCGCTTATATCATTCCGGAAATATTCTCACACGTTTCTTCCCGAATCGGAACGAAGTTGCTCGCGGTCGATTCCAATTCTATCATTCCACTTTCCTCGTATGGAGAATTTGCCTCCGCCGCGAGAATTCTCCGTCCTCGGGTTCACAGGTTATTTCCGGAAGCCTGGAATTTCCGCTCTTCCAAAAAACCGGAGAAACCGTATTTAGAAAAAGAAAATTCCTGGTTGGAGAAGAATCCGGATTCTCCCCTAAAGACAGTTCGTTGGTTTGATCCGGAAGAAAATTCTGATTTTAGAATATTCGAAAAAATTGATTTTTTTTGTCCGGAGGTATTACCCGTAAAAGGAAAAATCGGGGGAAGGGCGGAGGGCATCAAACTTCTCAAACGATTCTTAAAGAATGGATTGTCCGGATACGCCGAAAAAAGAAGTCAGCCCAAAAAACCGGAAGAATCGAATTCTTCTCTTTTATCTCCGTATCTGCACTTCGGTCATATCTCACAAGAGGAAGTCGTGAGCGCCGTTTTGGATTGGAATTTGGAAACGCCTTGGAATCCGGGGATCATCATTCCCGAAAATAAAAACAAAAGGGAAGGATACTTTCATCCGGATGAAAATGTAAATTCGTTTTTGGACGAACTCATTACTTGGAGGGACGTCGGCTTTTTGATGTTCTGGAAGGAGCCGTCGTTTCGAAAAGATCTCTCCATTCTTCCGGATTGGATTCAGAAGAATCTGGATTTTCATAAAAAGGACAAACGTCCTTTTCTATATTCGAAAGAAGAATTGGAGAAGGCAAAGACACATGACGTGATTTGGAACGCGGCTCAGAAAGAACTCGTTTTATCCGGAACAATGCACAACTATCTTCGTATGCTCTGGGGAAAAAAAGTGATCGAATGGACGCCCGACTATAAAACCGCGTTTACGATTCTCGAAGACTTGAACAACAAATACGCGTATGACGGAAGGGATCCGAATTCTTATACCGGGATTCTTTGGTGTTTTGGTCTGTTTGATCGGCCTTGGTTTCCGGAGAGAAACGTTTTCGGTAACATCCGTTATATGTCATCGGATTCGACCGCGAAGAAGTTCAAACTCCAATCGTATTTCGATTACGTGGATTCTTTGGAAGGAATTTCTACGGAGTTGTTTTCGTCCAAATGACTTGCATTTTAGAACCGGAACGGATAGAATCGTTGAAAAAGAGGATGAACTACGATGACTACAGAAGCCGCACCAAAGACGTATGATACGTTTAAAGAATTTTGGCCCTTTTATTTAGGGGAACATTCCCATCCGCTCAACCGAACGTTTCACTTTATCGGAACTTCCATTGCTCTCGGTTGGATTTTAACTGCGATCATCAACTTAAATCCGTATTACATTTTCGCCGCGCTTTTTTCCGGTTACTTCTTTGCTTGGATCGGACATTTTTTTATCGAGAAGAATCGGCCCGCTACCTTTACGTATCCGTTCAAATCGTTTCTGGGAGATTGGCTGATGTATTTCTACATTCTCACTGGACAGATCGGAAAAGAACTCGAGAAGATCGGGAAGAAGTAAACTTTTTTATAAATTCTTAAACCTTTCTATTTTCATTTAAGGCTGAACAACGGGCCGGTCTAATTTTAACGGCCGGCCCGTTTTTTAAATCGTAGTAAGAAAGATTTTTTATTCTTATTTAGATTTATCGATCACTTCCACAGATAAACCCATCGGAATCGAATTTGAATCTTCTGCGAATGTAATTTTTGCCGCGGATAGATCTGTCTTCACGGGATCAAAATCGATCGCTTTCGAAAGATCGAATTTAACCCGGATAGCAAGATCCTCCGGCTTTATTCCAGAACCGTCTCTTGAAATCAGGGGAAGATCTGCGGGGATAAAAGCCAAACTTTGAAAGCCTCTTCCATAGTGAACGGTTTTTTCGTGTTTGAATATACTTTCTACGATATTCCTTTCAGCTACCGTTACTGCTCGCGAATATTCCAAATCGTATGTGCCCGCTTCAAAGTTTTCGTTTGTTTTTTTCACGTAGAGAACCGTTCCAATGAGTTCTCTTCTAGTCAACATGATCACGCCGATTATCCCAGATCGCAAATCGCAAATGTCGCAAAGTTTTAAGCCCGCATCGGGTGACTTTTGAAACGGAACCATCTCCAAAGAGGAATAATCCGGATATTTGTAAAGATAGTCTTTGGTTTCAGATTGGCCAGAAACGGTGAGATTGTAGAATTTATCGTCGAGGATTAAGCCAGTTCTATATAAGTTCAACTCTAGAAGATCGACTTTGAATGCCGAAGTCTCGTTGAGATAGTCTTGAAACTTACCATTAATAAACTTAGCGTCGGAATTATTCATCCAAGAATCGATATCCACGACTTCGTTGGTTTTTATCAGATTATCGTTCCCACCGTACGGACCGGCGAACGACTGCGCTAAAATCATCGTCGTAGTCCAATCCAGTATCGTTCCAGGTTTTACGGGTACGGTAGAATACAATTCTTTTCCCTTCTGCGGTACATAGGTATGGGCGTAAATTTTAAGTTGTCCGAAATAGATTGCCTTCAATCGATTTTCTTCCACATTTTCGTTGATCTTGGAGTTAGCAGAACCCGAGCTTTCACCGGAAAACTGCACGGATATTCCTTTGGGAACGCTAAATAGGGAAAGAAGCGCGAGAATCTCATCATTCTTATGATCTTTCGATTTCGAGCAGGCGAGAAATGTGAAAAGGATCAAAAGCGAAATAGCCGATTGGGAAATGATTTTCATTGGTTACCTCCGATTCAGGTTGCCTCTTAGGTAACGTAACTTTCTGGCGGATTGTGCCATAAAGTTTACAGAAGACGAACTTTTTTTAAAAGAGGTAAATTTCGACCGGAAGCTCCTTTTTGATGCAATGGGGAGTAGCGACCTACGCCAGCTTTCGAAAAGAATGAGAACTCAATCAAAACCATTTCAACTTGGTCTTTCTCATAAATAAAGGGATCTACGACTCACTGTAATTTTTCTCTGAATGAGATTTCCAAGGCTCTTTAAGAAGGCTTTCCATTCTTGTACACTCCATTCTCTAATGAGGATTCTTTTCTTAAGAATGGATTTATCCAGTGCCTTTTTTGATACGTTGTTTCATCTTGAAGTTACGAACCCTTTGATCTTTTTTTCTTATGCTGAGAATTCTCCCGATCTTTTAGAACATCCTCGTTGACGAGAAAATGAATTTGCAGAGTTTGAGTGAATGAAAAATCAAAGTTTCTATTTCGTCTTATTCTTGTTTTTTTCCGTTCATCTAACCTGCGCTTTTTTCAAATCTGATTGTAGAAAAAACAATTTTTGTCCGGTTACCTTTATGCGCGGGACAGGTTACGCCATTGATGCCGATGAACGATCCTTGGAAACGCGAGTGCCGGTAAATTCTAAAATTTTAATTCTCACTGATATGAATGGTAAGATTCAAAATGCGAATGGACCGTACGGAAATCTTTTTACGAAAGTCGTCTGGGAGGGAAGGGAACTTTTTCTCCATAGTTCCGATTTGTCTTATCATAAAAAAATTAGAGTAATCGCTACTATGGGAGTTCAGATAAGCGAAAAGCCGGAATTGAATTCCAAAATTCTCGGAACCTTAAACTATAACACCTCCGTAAAAATTGTGAGTGAGACCGATCCGGATAGGAAACCGAATTCTTTTGTCAAGGTCACAGACGATCAGATATCGGGTTGGGCGCTTGGGAAGAATTTTACAAACGAAGATTACGACGTAGAATTTTATAAGAGGCTATGAGCGATATTATGTCGAAATTCTATTTCTCAGTTCAGGATGAAATGAACGAAATCGATATCGGTTGGAATGGAACCGATTTTGGCTCAGTAGAATGTTCGTTAAAAGGAAATTTGTGTTTTATTTATATGTATTTCGGTAAAGAAAAATATGGAGATTTACAAGAAGTTCTTCACTTCGAAATCAAAAAAGAACAACATCCGGGAGCACCGGATTACACTTGTGAATTGAGAAAAATTGAACTAGTCAGATCTTTTGAATCGGCTAACGGCAAAAGAAAATCGCCTGCAATTTCTTGTGAAAGGCATAATTTTATAGAAGATGAGAAAAGCAAAAACTGAGGATCGCACCAAGACGTTGAATTTGTATTTTGTGTACAAGAATATATCTTACCCGCATTTGAAAAAAATTCAGAACGTTGTTACGATATTCTACCAATGAGGATTGGAATCAAAAACAATGTGTTTTTCTCGCTCCCTATGGGTCACTCTTTCTTTGCTTCGCAAAGAGCTACCACTTCGCTTTAGCCTAATTCGCTCCCTATGGGTCGCTCTTTCTTTGCTTCGCAAAGAGCTACCACTTCGCTTTAGCCTAATTCGCTCCCTATGGGTCGCTCTTTCTTTGCTTCGCAAAGAGCTGTCGCTTCGCTTTAGCCTAATTCGCTCCCTATGGGTCGCTCTTTCTTTGCTTCGCAAAGAGCTGTCGCTTCGCTTTAGCCTAATTCGCTCCCTATGGGTCGCTCTTTCTTTGCTTCGCAAAGAGCTGTCGCTTCGCTTTAGCCTAATTCGCTCCCTATGGGTCGCTCTTTCTTTGCTTCGCAAAGAGCTGTCGCTTCGCTTTAGCCTAATTCGCTCCCTATGGGTCGCTCTTTCTTTGCTTCGCAAAGAGCTGTCGCTTCGCTTTAGCCTAATTCGCTCCCTATGGGTCGCGAATTAGCCCCACATAACTTCGTAAACCTGGATGGGTTCTTCTTTGCCTTTTACTTTTACGCGGGGCATTCGATTGAGAGTGTATTTTCCGCCTAACAGCTCCATGGTCTCTTTGGAAATCAAAAAGGACTTCTTCAACAATTTACAAAGAGATTCGATACGAGAAGCAGTGTTGACCGCGTCTCCGATGACGGTATATTCTCTGTGAAGGTCGTTCCCGATATTGCCCGCAAAAACCTCTCCGGTGTGAATTCCGATTCCGATTGCGATCGGAGTTTTTCCTTCCGACTTTCGCTGGAAGTTCCATTCGGAAAGACGTTTTTGCATAATCACACCGCATCCGACCGCATTTCTCGCGTCCACTTCGGCGGACGGGGACGGATGAGGAGTTCCAAAGGTGGCCATCACGGCGTCTCCGATGTATTTGTCCAAGGTTCCGTTGTTTTCGAAAACGCATTCCATCATAATATTACGAAATTCTGATAGAAGTTCGCTGAGTTCCTTCGGATCCATATTCTCGGACATGGACGTAAAATTCCGAATATCTAAAAAAAGGATACTTACCGTCTGACGATTTCCACTCTGAAGGGTTTTTGGATTTTCCATCATCTCATGAACGATCTTCGGCGAAAAATATCTGGAAAGTTCCGTCTTTTGTCCTTCGGCGATTCCGATTCTTCTCACCATGGAGACGGTTCGAAAAATTCCAATTGCGATCACGATGGAAAAACAAAAATACAAAGTAGGTTTTCCGGTGATGATATCTTCTAACAAAACGGCGGGGCCGCTCACGTATTCGCCCCAGTGTTGGGCGTAGGTGAGTTTTCCGGAAGAAACGGCCAACCAAAGGATTGAGAAGTAGAAGATATAAAAAAGAAAAAGACCGATAAAGACGAAACGAATTCGGAATTGCAACAAGGAATAGATGATCGGGAAAAGATAGAACAAGTTGATCGGATTTTTCAGAGTGAAACCGTAATCCACGTTCGGAACCGTAAACGTATAAAAAAGAAGAATGAGGAGAATGAGAATGTATTCCGCGAACAGAGTGATGTAATTAAAAATGGAAATGATAGAATCCGGAAAGGCTCTGATCACGATCGTATGAGTGATTGTCAAAAAGAGATACACGGAAAAAGCGATCAAGTTCGTGGTTTTACTTCCCGCGTCCAAATTGGCGATCACCTGAATCGCAAAAAAGAACGCGATCAGATATCGGAAATAATTCGTAATAATGATCCCGTTCAATTCCTCTTTTTTTAGGACTTCCAAGACCGATTCCGGCATGGACTTTCGGTCCAAAATGTTCAGCGCGTTTTTGAAGGAACGAAATAGATTCACAAAGTTCAAGATAGAAATTTCGCGATTCGAAATCAATTCTTTCCGGAAGAAGCGGCTTCATTTGAAAAAAATTCTTTCATAAAAAAGGGACAGGGACAAAGTTTCCGGATATGTCTCGGGGGAAAACGGAAGAATGAGTCAAAAAATTGCGCTCGTCGCTGGTGCTACTGGTCTGATCGGAAATTATCTCTTGGAAGAATTGTCTCATTCCGGCGAATATTCAAAGGTCTATGCCATCGTTCGAAGACCCGGGTCCGTGACCGGCCCCGAAGAAATCGTCGCGGATTATGACACGTTATCCGCTACATCGATTCCAAAGGGAGTTTCGGACGTTTTTTGTAGTCTGGGAACTACGATTTCGAAAGCGGGAAGTCAGGAGAATTTTAGGAAAGTAGATTATGATTACGTTCTCAAACTCGCGAATCTCGCGAAGTCCGCGGGAGCCAAATCGTTTTTAGTCGTAAGCGCACTCGGAGCCGACGTCAAATCGATGATTTTCTATAATCGAGTCAAAGGGGAAATGGAAAGAGATTTGGAAAGTGTGGGTTTCGTTTTTACGGGAATCTTTCGTCCTTCTTTGTTGGAAGGGGAGCGAGAGGAAGTTCGTTTCGGAGAAACCGCAGGGCATTTATTATTTAAAGTTTTGAATCCTTTCCTTCTGGGAGGAACTCGAAAATACAGATCGATTCATGGACGGACTGTCGCGAAGGCGATGGTTACGATCGCCCAGAAAGAACCCGTCGGAGTTCGGATCTTGGAATCAGATCGAATCGAGTCCATCGGAAGTCAGTGATTTTTCTCTTTCTAAATTTTTAGAAAGAATCAAAAGTTCTTTCGAGTTTGGTTCGATGATCTGAGCTAAAGAAAGAATTTTTTCTGCCTTAGAAACGTTTCCGACTTTGAGATAAAGTTCCGCGAGTTGAATTAAGTTCGAAGGATGTCCCGGATTTCGAAGTCGGATTCTTTCCGCCATATCGATCGCCTTTCCGTATTCCTGATTTTTCTTAAAACAAAAAGAAGCGAGATAGATCATATCTCCGTCGCCCGGATGATCCTCGATGTATTCGTTCAAAAGAGTCGCGGCTTGTTTGTAATCCTTTTTTCGAAAGTGAAGGCGGATGAGATCTCTTCGAATCTCGGCGGATTCCGGATGGATTTTGCCGGCCTCTTGTAAAGAAAGGATCGCCGAATCGAAATTTTTATCTTTCACATGCGCTTTCGCCTTTCGTAAAAGATCGAGGCTTTCCTTACGAAGCGCTCTTGAAATCGAAGGTTCGCTCTGTCTATAAGAAATCTTTAATAGAGAAAAATCGTCTGTGAGTTTTCCCTTGGAAAGAATCGATTCGTAGATTTTTTCAAGTTTTCCAGTTCCGTTTTCGACGTGTTTCAAAAAAAGGGATTCGTCCTCATTTAGGATTCTAACGCCGTTTTCGGAATCGATTTCGATATCGTCCCTCCCGTCCGAACCTAAGATCAAGACGTCTCCCTCCCGTAGCTGAAACGTACGAATTTGAAATTGATCGTCCGTAAAGGGAGTCCCTAATTTTCGAAAAAGTCCCGAAGTTTCGATAAACTCCGCTTTTCCGTCCCGATACAAAACGGACCACGGATGTTCGGCGTTGATATAATAGACCAAACCCGTCTTGTCGTCTATCAAACCCATGACCAGAGAAACTAACATCGAACAGTCGAAACCTTCGAAAAGTCTATGGAGTTCTAAAAATGCGTTCTTTAGCCAGCGCTCGGCGTAGAGTTGTTTGACCGATTGAACGGCGACCGTTCTTTCCAAAATGGATTGGACGGCGGCCCCCAAAACGAGCGCTCCACCGGCTCCTTGTAAGGACTTTCCCATAGCGTCGGCATTTAAGAATACGGTAAATTCCCTGTTCCTAAGTTGAACACTTTTCGCGATGCAGATATCTCCTCCGATGTCGTTTTCCTTTCCGTGAAAGACAAATGTCTTTTTCTGCTTCATTAGAAAATCAACATGTACCTTGTCCCCGGTGGACTTGTTCAAACTCAATGGTTGAATCAAAAGAGAGGTAAGGAAATAATCTCCGTCTTGTTGCGATTTTAATTTTTCGACGATATCCAAAGAATGTCTCAGTTCAGAGGTTTTTTCCTCTACGAGTTGTTGCAGATTGTCTCGGATCTTTCCGACCTCTGAGGTCGCCTTTTCGAAATTCTCCGCAAAACGGATGAATTCTCTATCGATCGAAAGAAGTGGAAGGGCGCCGCTTCCTCCCATCGCGAGATTGTTAGCCGAAAGATTGATCTGATCCAAGGTCATGTTGATCGACTGAAAATAAAGAAAGGTCAAAAGGGAGGCTTCCAAAAACGTCATAAAAATAAAAAGACCGATCGTGATGGGTGTCGAATTCCCCTGTCCCCACCCACTACTGAACTATTATGAACGCAGATAAAACGAGACTGAAAAGTATAAAAAAATATCTAAAAACGATCTTTTAAGATTCTTTTTTATTCAAAGTTGAGAAGTTTTTCTAAGGAATGAATCTCTTTCGAATCTGGATTTCATGGATTTAAGAGCCTCTATGAGAGATTGGTATTGATGAAAGGAGAGTTTTTCGGAAGGAATTTTGAAGGTTTTTTGAGCCATTGATTCCAAAGAAATCTGATACGGTGCAATTTTATTCACTTGAGAAAGAAGTATTTCGGTCATTTCTTTCTGGTCTACAGAAGGAATTGAAAAGACCTGAGACTTTGGAATGGATCTCTTCTTATCTCTTCTCTGTAATTTTCTGAAGGCTTTCGGATGTCCTTTTTTTAGCGAATCGATAATCTTTTGGATTTGGCTTTCGGAGAGAAAACTTAACCTTTCACCCATTGCCAAAGATGAACTAATCTCTTGAAGAGTTTCTTTTGAATACCCAACCTCACGACCAACGGCAAAAAGTTGCTTCAAACGTTGCTTTCTTTTTATCTCTTCAATTGTGTCTTTCATTATTACGTGGTCTTCCGGATTTCTTTCTATCGGGTGAACGCATCCAAATTTTAAACTTTATGAAGTTTAAAATTTCTTCCCTATCCTGCTTCGTTAAAATCTTATGTTTCATCACTCGTAATTCGTTTGAATCCTCCCTGTGATTAAAGAAAACTGAAATAGGAACTTGAAAGAATTGGGATAAATTCCAGAGATCCAAAGTAGTAGGCTTATATTCTCCTGTTTCCCAGCGTGAAATTGTATTCGCATTCTCTCCCATTAGTTTCCCTAACTCGGACTGAGAAATTCCTTTACCGCCAGCATAACTTTGACGAAGAGTTTTAAGTTTCTCAGAAATATATTGGTTCAAATCTTTCATTTTATTTGAAACTGCTGTCATGATTTTTAGCTTTTAAAACGGAAGATCATCATCCATAAAATCTATTCCAGGAAGTAATCCGTCATCGTAACCCGCACCCATGCAAGCCAATCCAGGCAAAGCATTTTGGAAAGAAAGAATCGGATTCACAGTGCAAGGCAACCCTTGAAGATTACACCATGACTCTTTCTTATTCAAATGAATACAGCCCTCACAACCTTTAGTGTTGGACCAAACTTCCATAAGCCAGCGTTTCTTTTTTGAAACGAGGATCTTCCAATAGTTCCAACGCTCTTGTCTTACTTTATCAGAATAGTCTTCACGTTTCTTTCCCAAAATGGATTCAAACGAGGACTTCAAAGTGATCTCGTTCATTTTTGTGTTTCCTTTTTCTTTCGAACTTCTAAAATTATTGCATCGTGGTAGTTATTAAGCGTCGGAATTTTATTTATATAAGTTGTCACTTCATAGGTTCTTCCAATAGGAGATCCTTTCTTTCCGATCATTCGAATTCCTAAATGAAGAGTCAGGATAGGTTTGCCTTTTTCAATTTTACTCACGACATGAAAAATTTCTTCTAACCGATACCAACCTTCATGGTTTTGGTTTATTAAAAATATATCGTCTCCGACATGATTGTTCGTTAATTCCAGAGCTATAACTTTTAACCTTTCGGTATGGTTACGAATCTTATGGAAAATTACTTCTTGAATTTCGTGTCTTTTTTTTTGTAACTCTTCTATTTCAAAAGCCAGATCAAAAATTTCGTTAAGTGTATCCATGGTAAAGACCTCTCAATACGGAAACTCGTCTTCCCAAGTCTGATATTCGATCACCCAAACCCAAGGATTAGTTTTCCAAGAGTCTCGACCATTTATCCCTTCCCAAAGAATTTCGTACAAATCCCGAGCTGTCAAAGTTTCATCTGCATCGGGCATCTCTCTTAAGAATTGAACGCCTTCCGCTTCGGCGTCTTGTTCTGAAATTTCATGTAAACGTTCTATTCTAATATCCTTGATTTCGAGCATTAAACGTGAGACTCCTCGGGGCATGTGAATTGACGGACGCCAGCGACATGGAGAATCCCCTGGATTCCATCCTATATGAAAACCAGCATTTTTCGCGTCTATGTTGGATTGAGATATAAGCCTCTCAAGCATAGTTTCATCTGAAATTTTGATCCATTCAGTTCGAGCGAAATCACCAGCTTTATAATCAACAGCGATCGATTTTCTATTTTCGTCCCATGCTCCAACTCTCCACGTTTCCCTTACCCAAAGCAGATCACCTTTTATCCCATAAGGACATCGAATCCATTTACGTTCTTTTGTATTTCTGTTTACAAATAGAGCTTGAAGATAACTTACTAAGAACGAAGTAGCGTCTACAAATTCCCACTGATCAGGAATCTCATTTATTTCTTTAAGATTCGAAGTCCTTCGAGTATGGTTCTTCCTTCCGAGAATTGTTTCGCAAACCATTTCACTCGAAAATAGAATAGGTCGTTCTTCAGTTAGAGTTTTCATGATTACATGCCTCCTTATTATTTAAAACTCGATCACGAAACAAAACACGAAACACCAACCACCAAAGAAGGAACGCTAATAGACCAACACAAAACCAAATCAACAATGTCCAAAACACGGTATATCCAAGAATCAAAATAAACAACTCGAAAGAACTCATAGGGGGTTCCTCGATGCAGATAAAGGTCCAGTGTATAGTGATTCCTTGAAGGTCTGATAATCAATTCGTCCCAATTTTTCTATGCGGTTTTGTAAAGTAGCAAAGACGGATTTTATCACATCGGCTGTATCTCGATCGATTTGAAAACCTTTACCTCTGTCGAGTTGATGATCGATAACATTGAGGACATGATTGAGTCCTAACTTTACAAATGTGCAATCTCGCAGAGTATCGATTAAATCGTCGGCTTCAATTTTAGATTTTGGGAAAATAGGATTCATATTAAAACTCCTTATTTTATGGACCTTCGTATTCAGGCAGGTTTGCGTATTCGTGTTCAGTCATCTCTTTGGTTCGGATAATAATCTCTTCACCAGGCTCCGCTTCCTCTAACCAAACCAACACATCTTTCGGATTTTTTTCAGTGCAATGATTCGCTCCTTCATACGGTTGAATTTCAAAAACTCGAATTATCTGAGAGAACTCTCGAAAGTTGCTTTCAATCAGTTTCCATTCTTCATTCTCGAATTCGTATTCCTCAACTTGCCATCCCATATTTTTCAGCATAATAAGTGCTTTAAGTGGATGAGTATCAAGCATGTAATATGCTCGAACGAATGCGCGGTTTTGTTCTTTCGTTTCCATGTGGTCCATTTGCATAATTCAAAAACTTGATTCAGACAAAAACTTCTGATCGATTTCGATCGCTTTAAAAAGTGCAGTTCTTTCTTGTTCAAGAGGAGCTTTATATTTTTCTAAATAGATTCGATCTTCTTTGCTGATCGGCATAAAAAAGAGTGCATGGCGAATTTCATAAAGAAGAGATGAGACCGCTCTGTATTTTTCTATAGTGCTTTTTGGTAAGTTCATGTTATCGAACCTCTCCTTTAACTTTATGTAATACTTTCTCATACGGCTTGATTTTAAGTTATCTGGAAATTCCTTCCAGGGTTTCAGCGTTCCTTTGAACCGTAATTGATGCTCGCAACGATCGACCCAGATACTCTCTTTAATTATTTTTGGCAGACTCATTACTTTCTATTCTCCTCTTTAACTCTATGTAATATTCTTTCATTCTCTCGGTCTTTAAATACACCGGAAGTTCATTCCAGCGTTTTAGGATTTTTCCACGTCGGAGGAAATCTTCACAGTGATTGATCCAAAGATCCTCCGCACGTTTTAATTCGATGGAACCCTCTTCGTTACTCATAGCTTAGAAAGTCGTTTCAGTCTCGGCATACTTTGTTAAGACTCCATCCGCGAGATGAAAGATTTCATCCACGTTTTCGCTTTGTTTGAAATCGCTTGCGGCAAGGTCCTGGATTTTTTCCAGAACCTCACGGACTTCTTGTGGAATCTGATTACTCATGCGGCGTCTCCGATTGCTTCGATTTCTACATCCGTTTCGGATGGAGAAATATATAAACGCTCGGATTCTTCGTTGAGTTCGACCCCGATTTTCTGAACTGCCTTTAGCGGTTCCGCGAGGATTTGCTCTTTGTTCAACTCTAACTTGACTCGAAGAAAGACGCCGCTCAATCGAGTAACGAGATTGCTGAATCTTTGGAGCAGGCCGTTTTCAGTAAGAATTTTCTCAAAGAATTTTGCAGTTGCTCGTGTCTTAACACTGGCAGGAATATTCCTGAGCTTTAAAGATCCGGTTGTCAACTTGCAGGTTTTATACTCTGGATCAGGAAAGAGTTCTTCTTTATTGTGATCCACATAATGTTTTATCCCTGCCGCAATGTGCTGGATTTTTAAGTCCAATGGAGAAATCTTTTCCTGAAGATCATTTTGGAGCTTGCTGATTTGGTCGTCTGTTTCGCTCGTGATTCGATCTCTCTGGCGTTTGAACTCCCCAAGCTGTGCAACAGCTTGGGTGAGGTCATCGCGGTTTAGGTAGTTGTTATCCGGTAAATCAACTAAAGTATTTTTACTCGTCTTCTTCTTTGTAGCCACGACGACCTCCTATTCCTTTGGTTCCGAATTCTCAGGAGTCATGTCCACCGCGACTCCGCTTGCTGAAGAAGGAATTACTTTTACAGGTGGAACCTGCTTTCTTACCTTCTTCTTTCCCGTTTTCTTGGTAGCGACTTTCTTCTTCGCAACCTTTTTCTTCTTTGCAATCGCCATGCGTTTCTCCTTCCTTTATACCGCGACTTGATCCACGACGAATTCACCCAAGGCAGATTGAAGATCCTTCAATTCACCTTCGAGTGACTTGAGGTTTTTCTTTTGTTCTTCCTTTGCGGTTTTCAATCGATCTTTCACGGTTTTGATTTTGTCATCGATCGCTTGAATCTTTACTTTCTTCTCCTCTTCTAAAAGCTGGATCGTTTCTTTCTTCTCCTCCTCTAAAAGAGTAACCTCAGTTTCAAGATCACCCGAATTCGTTTTAAATTCAGAGATCTGTTTTTTGACTTCAGCTACTCTTTGCAGAGCGTTATTGTGTTCTTCCTGGTTTGCGATTTTCATGTTACCTCTCAATATTAAAATATTGCGTTATTCGTTTGCTGTTCTTAGGAGGACTTCCGCAGACTGAACATCACCCGGTGAACGATCTCTTATTAGATCCATAGCCGCTTCGATCGTCATCTTTTGACCGTCAAGACTCAGTCTTGATTTCTTAATGTCACTTTCGTCACCGCTTAGATATGTAGAGATTGCGGCTTTGCTTAATTCTTTACCCGTAATTTCTCGAACTCTTTTTGCAACTTCACGTTGAGTGATCTTAAGTTTTTTAAGGATCTCTCCAAAGGATTGTGGAAAGATGATCTTTGCTTGCTCATAAGTGAGAATCCGATTCCATCCAGGGAATGTTCTCTCAATTTTTTGGATCTGATGTTTAACTCCGAGGGGAGTTGGGAATGTGTTCTGAATAAAAATCTGACGACTCTTTTGTCCATTCTGTCCGGACTCGAATTTGACTTCGAATGCTCGCTCTGCGAATGAAAGAACCTCGTTGTCTTTAAGCGGTTCCAGATTCGTCTTGCGTATTCTCCATCCAATCTCTTGAGTCTTGATCAAAGAACGGAGCCAAGGACCTTCGTTTTTCCCGAACATAACAATCGAGAAAAGATTCTCTTTTCCGGGAATGCTAATCTCATGAATCTTTTTTAGATCTCTAAGAAGTTTACCTGAGAGAGCTTGAGACTCATCGAATAATAAAACAATTTTTCTCTTTCTTTTGAAAGCTGTTTCTAAAATCTCTCTGAGGATTAGTTGTTTTGCATGAGCGTTTCCGGGGATCTCTCTGTCTGGAGAAAGTTCCGAAATCATCACTTTCATAATCTGATTGATGTTATAATCAAAACTTTCGTAGCATCTTCCCATTTCGATTACTTGAAATCTATTTGGATAATCTCTCCAAAAGTGAAGCATGTGTTCATAGAGAAAGGTTTTACCGGCTCCAACGTGACCTACGATACACTCCCAGTGTGAACCGTCTACGGTCTGCTTGATTGCTCTAATAACCTTATTTGTGTTTTCTGTATCGACGAAGCTCATTCCGCGTTCTCCTGTTTGTCTTTGATTTCGAAATCGATGTTGTTAAGTATATTCAAAAGATCGTATACTTCTTCATTTGAGATATTTCCTCTAAGGGAAATGCTTGATTCAAGACGTTGTTGAATTGCGCCTACAAGCTGTTCTGGCATTTCGGAACGATAGGCAAGCAGTCTTCTTTCGATGTAATTCCAAGCGGATTCAGTATCCGGAAATTCCGCCGGTGCCATAGTAGCAGGAGTCTCGATTGGAACTGTATTTACCGGGAAGTATCTAAGGTTTTCCAGTTCTGATTCCGGAAATATGTCGGCAATCGTTGCGATTTTACGTTGCTTCTTCGCACCTTCACGAATCGATTCTCGCAATCGCATCCGATCCGTTTTTTTCCAGTTTTCCGCTGATTGAGTTTCAAATCCAGTTGCCTGAGAAATACTTCGTGCGCCGTCTGGATTGCATATATAAAGATTTCCTAATCTGTCTTCCGCTACGAGATTGCCTTCTCTATCTTTGAAGAGAGTTACTTTCTGCCCTACCAAGTCCAACGCTACTCCGTAAGAATGGTTTCTGTATTCTATGCAACCGTAGTTGTTTACGACTCGGTGATCAAATGCAACAGTCGCATCGTAAAAGTTTTCTTCAGTAACTCTTCGAACCGGTTTTAATTTTGTCCCAGAAAGCCAAAGATCAAACGTTCCACGTAGTTGATTTTCATGGATCACATAAAGATTAAGAAACTCGTTGAACTCTTCTAAATCACTGAATCTCTTTCCATCGATTGCGGGTTCGACGATATTCTTAAAAACCCCGATCCTTCTTTCCACAGGACCTTTTGCTTTTGGGCGTCCAGGCTTGTGCATTCGTACCGTCATTCCTAATCGCGTAAGTGCACTTTTAGCACCAATTAATCCAGAGCCTTTATCTGAGTAGATGTATTCTGGAATGCCTTCGAATGGGTTTCTGCGATCTTCTTTTGGGAGCCATGCTCGTTTAAAGAAGTCAAGATAGTCGGTAGTATTTTCACCGCGATGTTTTGCACCCGGAGTCAAAGCCTTTCCACCGTAAGCGCGTAAGAAGAATGCTTTGGAATAAACGTCTACGAGTGCATAGATCCAAACCTTAATCAGGTTATTTTTGAGCATCGTAGTTTCTTCATCTTTATCATCCAGAAACCAATGTTGCTCAATACGTCCGCGAGGATTCAGATAGTATCGACTTGCAACGGACGCGTCGACCATGTGAGTAGAATTCGAATATGGTTCTCTCCACATTTTCGAGGCTTCCGCAGTTCGCATTTCATGTCTACCTAAGCCGAGGCGATTGAGCCATCGATTCGCGGTGGATATTGTCCACGGAAGATTTATTTGTCCGCTATTACGCGCCCGACGAAGAGCAAGTTCCATCGAAATTGGAATGGGATTCTTCCCGGAAAGATTTGAGTAAACGATTTCTGCGATGATCTTTGCTTCGCTTTCTCGAAGATCTATTCGTTCCGGGTTCAAATTTGATTTACGCTTTGATTTTCTTTCCCCGGCAACAATGGAAAGTTCAAGTCCAGTTTTATACTTTTCGAATCTTCTTCGAATCGCATCTTCCGAAAGGCCAAAGGTTGAAGATGCCTTACGCATCATTTCACCTTTAGCATGTTTCGAAGGAGCATCTCTCCAAGCGGAGTAGAAGTCGTAGAATAAATCCGGATCTAACTGCTTCACTCGCTCGTCTCACCTTGGAAGAGATGGCTCGACCAATTCATTTTCAGAGTTTTAAGTCCGATCTCCATAGTGGCAATCGTTCGCGAGAGATAAATTCCTAGCCCGCCATTCCTAACCTCTTCCGGAATGGATTCGATTCGATTTAATGCGTCCAGTAAAGAAGCGTTGCATTCATCAATAACCTTTTCCGCTTCTCTTTGGTTTTTGATTTTTAAAAGTTTTTCTGGATCAAGATCTTTCGATTTTCGGAGAACGTCTATTTGTTCGTCTTTCTTCGAGATGGATTTCTCTAAGTTAGCTTGTTTTTTTCTTAGCAGATCAGCTTCAGCCTTAATGGTCTGATTTTCAGTTTCGAGAGTTTTGATTCTCTTTTTCGAAGAGCTTTCCAAGGCCGAAATTCTTTCCTCTAAAAATTCTTCCGCCGTAATTTCTGTGCCGTCGGAAAGGGTTAAAGTTTCTCCTTCCATTTGCTTTTGCCGAACTTCCTTAGCGGCTTGTAAGAAACGTTTTGGGGAAGCCTCCATAAGCTGTTTAACGCGATCGCCAATTCCGAAAGTCTCAACAGCTGAAACATATTCTGAGGCAACTCTGCCAGACATTCCAAGTTCTTGTTCCATACAGTCCGAAAACTTTTCATATCCGAGTTCTAAATGGAGTTCCAGATTTCGGATTGCTGTTAGGGCAATTGCGGTTTGAAAAACGCTTACCTTCGCTTGAACTAAGTAAAATTGGGCAAGAGTCTTTCTTTGTTCAGGCGAAAAATCTTTCGCCTCACTCTTGCTCGGAATTGTCAAGGAAGTATCCTCTGTGGAGGGTTCTCCTATCTCGTCTCTGTATTCATCTAACGCCGATTTTTCGGTCATACCTTCACTCCTTAATTCCCATGTTTTTTAAAATCGCTTTCGCTTCTTCGCTTTGTGAAACACGCATTCCATTTTCAGATTGCTTCTTTTTAAATTCGAGTCTCGCTTCTCTTGCCTTTTGAAAGATGGCTCGGATCTCCGCGATCGAAAGATTGAATTCCATTTCTAAAATCTGAATCAAATGAGGGGTGTTTCGATCTCCATAAGCGGTGGCTGAAAGGTGGGACCGATGCACATCGTAAGCGTTCGCAATACCTTGAAGAGTCGTTTTTCCTTCGATTGGATTGACGATTTTTCTGATTTCGGAAGGTAGGCGGATTCCCCTCGGCTTCCTGGTACGATTACTTTTTTCTAATTGTACCAACCTTTCATTTTCCATAAATCCTCCTAAGTCCGCGCAAATGGTTTTGAGCTTGTGCGAGCTTGATTTGAATTTTAGGTGTGAGTTGCCAAAGGAAACTTTCGCCAAATAAATCTGTCTCGTCTTCGGAATTTATCAACTTGGAGGAGATTAACTTTGCCTTGGCGCGTTGAAGAGATCGAAGCCCAGTAAGTAGCCTCAGCTCACCGGAATAAAAGCTCTTCCCTGGTAAGAGGAAATGTAAGATTGCGATTGATCCAGTTCCAGACAGCTTACGAGTCGGGTTTTTACCTTCGATCGAATCAACGTTTAAGATATACATACCATCGTATTCCTCGATGAGCTTCCATTGTATGAGAATTTGAATCGTTCTGTAGATTGTTTTCTCGGGGCGTCTTAAGTTCCTTGCAACCTGCGTTGGACGAAACGCGACCAGAGGATTCTCTAAGAAAAATTTCGCTACAATCAAAAGAGTCATTTTCTTACCGAGTCCAGTAGTGGTCTGAGTTTCTCGAACCATTTCTTTAAACATGGCTTACAAAGATCGAATTGGTAAATGATTGTAGGTTGAACACCGCATCCACTACAGACAGTTGTGTTTTCGGGAAAAAGATCCTCGGCGGAAGAACTCCCGCCGAGGGGTAGAGAGTCGATGGTTGTATGCTTCAGAAAAGAGCTGGTCATGCGAATTTCTCCAAAGAATGACTTTTGGGATTTTTTGTTTTGTATCCATCTTTCGTTTTAGAAGGGATGATTGATGAAATCTCTCCTGGTAATACATGCAGACGAATGTATTGAAGAAGGTCTTCTGCATTCAATTTTCGAATCAGAGTGTCCGGAATTTTATTCCAACAACGATCAAATAGAGTGCGGGCATTCAGATTTTTCTCACGTAAAGATTTCACTTGATCGCAAATAAAACGACTTCTCACTCGATCGTATTTTGTAGTGTTAGCCATTGAATGTTTCTCCTTCTTTTGAAAGTTTTTTCTTTTGAACCCATTGAGCGAATCGGTCTTTAAGTTCTTCATCATCGATAAAGAATTCATAGATAGCACATCGTGAGAGAAGTATCTGAACCGGATCTTGTTTTGTTCTTCCCATAATCCTTTGAACAGACTCGGAGACTCTTCTGCGGTGACTTTTCATTGCGAAGATAGGCTCCATCATGCCAGCTCCTTGAGTTTTTTGGAGGTTGGCGTTTCCCAAACGATTTTGAATTTATCTTCTTCGAGTGCTTTGACAACACTCGAATACGCATCTTGACCATTGAGAGTTTTCAACGCGTAGTTATAGTTAAGTCCTTTGGAGTCGCTCCATTCTTTGAACCTAAGAAATCCTCTCTTTGCAATGGCTCGTTTGATCTCTTCATTATTTTTGATGATCACAGAAGGTTCTCCTTACGTTTTTGAAACCGGATTGGTGAACGACATGAGTTAGAATGTTGATTCTGAAATTATCTAAATTTTGAATTGGCCCTTCGAAACCCATGAAAACTCCTTGATTTCACTGGTCTTATCTCCGATGCTCTCGGTAGGTTTAAACCAGTTGAAAAGAACCATGTCGGATACCGACAAAATTGCAAGCAAAAAATGTCTGAATCCGACAAAATAAATAAAAATATTTCTAAACGTTTTTCTGAATTTTTTAAAACGGTGGGGCTTACTCAGGACGAGTTTGCTAAACGCATTAGTGTAGCGCGTTCAAATATAAGTTCTTGGAAAACAGGAGCACATGGAATTTCCGGTTCTGCTCTTAAGGCAATGGAACACGAATTTAAATTAAATTCTCTCTGGCTTCTTTCTGGCGAAGGGAAAATGTTGCTTACTGAAAAGGAAATCTCGAATGAAGAACAAGCAAAAACAGCATGGAAGTCTTTAGTAAAAAGTCAGAAAAATCCAAAACTACGAAGACTCTTAGATTTATTGAGCGATTCAACACTTTCAGATGACCAGATCGACGCCTTAGAAAAGACAATTCGGGCAATGAAACATTAGAGTTTTGGGAATAAGAAGTTTTTTCGAAACCAAAGTAAAGTCGTCATTGAAAGAAGTTCAACAACCTTTTCCAAATCCTCCTCTTGTGAAAGACACCTGATAAGCTCATTCTTTAATCTTATTTTAATTTCTAATGCTAAGGAAGAGGTCTTGTATTTTTGATCCATATTATCCAACTCAATTACTATATATAAGTATAGTATATTTCCACGCCGGACAAATTTGGAATCATTAAACAAAACTTTTGCTTTGTTATGTCAGATAACTTTTATTTGTTCAAATAAATTTCTAAACTTTCAATATTAACTTTCTTTTCCTGCCGGTTAATAATATTAAAATTATTAATTAAAATTTAGTTGCGATAAAAATAGAGCATGTTCTTCTATGGAAAGAGCGAAAGAGGCTTCTCGACGTCGCTAAAAAGTAATTAAAATTTTCTAAAAAAATGAACTTTTCCCTTGAGAATTCAGGGTGAGAAGCCGATATTTTTTTGCCTACCACCCCGTATCGTTCTTGACGAAACATAAGTATAGATTAGTCTAGCCCTACGTTGATTTAGAAGTCAGAAGTGATTTCTTGATGAATTTCTGAGCGAAACATACTCAGATAGGAATCTAAAACCGGAATGTTCTAGGTTTTAGTTATTATACCGAAGGACCTGCATTTACGGTGCAAAGTCCCCCGGTGAGGTTCATCCGGAATGTTGATAAACAGAATGAATCTACTTATATAAACTTTAAGTCATTCATATACTGTAGTTTAATTTTTGTCAACTGAATTTCCTGGATGCGTTTATTAACGCCCCAGAGCGTCACTCTGGGAAGGATTTCTTTATGTTCGAGAACATTAAAGGCAGGAAAATTATTTTTACAAGATGGATTTATTCTCCATTGCATGGTCGATTCGTTCATGCTGAGGAGTTAGGCCTGGTGGGATTTTGGATAAAAATCCCTCTAAATAAATCTAATTGAAAAATTAAATTTTACGAAGTTGGGAATCTAATTCCCAACTTCGGTTTTCTGATTATTTAATTTTTTCGACAAAGATTACAGGAAATTTCCTTTCCGCATTTGCAACTCCAACGGCCATCCCCTGAATGTTCAAGTCGCGTTTTTTAGAAACGATCGCATCGAATACTTTATCCTGTTCGGAAGGAATGAATAGGAGAAAATGTGCTGTTACTTCCTTTCCATTATAAATTGCTTCTGCGATTGTGTAACCGTTCCAGTCATCCGAGATTTTGATTCCATTCCACTCTTTAAGATTAGATTCAAGATCTTTAGCGTTTCTCATTATTGTGAACTTGAATTTTCCCGAGACGGAACCTCCTTCCCACTTGTCCACTCTCTCCAATGATCGACATACAAAGTCGATCTCAACATTAAATTGTCTCCTATCATTTTTCCATTCTCCAACCTCATGCATTCCATCTTCACAATCTAATTTTCCACTTCCTTGCTTCTTACCATTGGCAAAAAATCCCTCGTAAATACATTTAACATCTCCATCTAAAAAGGTTAATTTTCCTTTTCCGTGCATATTCATTTCAGAATTAAAATATCCTTCGTAATGATCTCCATCTTCAAACCAATCTGAAACAGGTTTTGAAGTGTCAATCTTCCCGTTGATAAAATACATCGTAGAGTATTTTTCAGGATTTTCAGGTTTATAAGCTTTAATTACTCCGTGCGGTTTTCCATTTTTAAAAGTTCCTTCCGCAATTACACCTTCTTCGCTTTGAGTTTTACCTCTTCCATTTTGGCAATCGCCTTCAATACAAGTTCTAACTTTCTCCTCAGCAGAAATTGAAATCGAGAATAAGAAAGCTGTTATATAAATTAATTTTTGTAATCTGTTCATAAGCAAAATATTCAATATACGTTAGTGCTTGACAATTCTAAAACTGTGCTTTGGTCTGCCGTATGGCCAAAAAAAGTAAATCTACATCTCAGAAATCTAATAAAACCAAACAGACTCCTAACGCAGTTTCCGGTTATTCAACGGACGGATCACTTTTTAAAAACATCCCACTTAAAGATTTAAAGAAAAAACGAAACTCGCCAATGCAAACAGATCCTGCTATTCCAAAAGATCCGGAAGACACGATGACACCGGAAGAAGTTGCGGCCCTTATAAAAAGAACAGTCCGAAGAGTAAGCTTCTATCGGAGAGAAGGATTGTTGAAGAAGTTTTGGAAATTCCGTGATGGACGAATCTTATATTCCAGAATCGGGGTTGAAGAGTTTTTACAAGATCACTTTTTTCAGAGCGAAGACCTTTAAACCGCCGGAAATTGCGGCCTCTTGCGTGACCTTGCGACGTTGTGCGTATATGAATTCTCTGTTAGCCTATTGGCAACATGGAAGAACTAAACGCACTCTACAAAATTGATCACCTATCTCTCTTTCTCATTTCTTTTATTCTTCTCTTTACGGTCTTACTCGTATACCGGAAACCGCTCGGTC
Source organism: Leptospira stimsonii (assembly GCF_003545885.1). NCBI lineage: Bacteria > Pseudomonadati > Spirochaetota > Leptospiria > Leptospirales > Leptospiraceae > Leptospira > Leptospira stimsonii. Next base: position 361,295 of record NZ_QHCT01000003.1, on the reverse strand, counting down.
TGATTTTTGGACTGATCTCAAAACTGATTACGAAGAGTTTAAACTCGAAAGATAAAATCTCTGTCGTTCAAATTCAGGCTGATACTCACCCCGACGCTCGATTTATTCAAGAGCATATTACTACAATCCAATTTATCGATTCGCTCCGGGTCCGTGACTCGGAAATGTTTTATGGTTTTCTATTCAATCTTGTTAGTGAAGTTCGCGCACGACTTACGAATCCGTATCCGAACGTTAGGCTTACATTTTCTTTTTTAAATGTTGATTATATCTCTTCAGCCGCAATCGGAGCCTTTTCAAAGATTCTTATAGATGTAGTTCAAAAGAACGGAATTTTCCTGAACATTATTTTCCCACCGGGAAGGTTTACAAACACAGTTGAAAACTTTCGGATGCTGGCGGGCAACGCGGAACATATCGCAATTTCAATTCAAGATCACGGAGAAACGAAATGAGAATCCTTTATTTACTTTTGTTTTTGGGAGCCTGTGCGGTTTTCCAAACTCTTCCACCTACTTTAAAGGAGGATTCGAAGCAGATCCAAGAAACAAAGCAAGCACTGATTGAAGATAAGCCGGGTGCAAGGGATCGAGCAATTTCAGAACTGGATCGTTGTGATGCCAGAAACATCGAGAATTCAAAAGAGATTGCTCAACTGAAAGAGGCGTTACGGAAGTGTGCGAATGAAAACGAAAAGAAGGCTGTTCAGCTTACGAAGGTTTCAAAGGAAGCCGGAGAAGGAAGCGGGATCAAGTGGCTCTATTATGCTGTGATCGGATTTATCATCCTCTCTCTTATCGCTTTGATTCTTGTCGTTCTTGCGATCCTTGCACTAAGACGAAACGGACTTCCCGTAGTAAATAGTTTTTTAGGAGGAAGACAATCATGATTCAAATTTTGGAAACTTTAAAGTCTGCATCGTTCCAGATTCAAAAACATTTTCTCAACTTTGAGAAGATTAAGGAAAAGCAAAACTATTGGAACGAGTCTGTTCTATCCCAAGTAAAAACGAACCGGATCGAATCGGATGCAGTTCACGCAAGTCTCGCAACGTTCCCTTCCGTAGTTGAGCCAACATTCTTTTGTCCTGTTGATGAGCCTCATGTAACGTCTCCATTCGGATGGCGAACCCTGAACATCAACGGTAAAGGTTCGAGACAATTTCACTTAGGAATCGATCTTGGTGGCGAAAAAGATATAAAACTTCCAGAGGATTGCGTGATTAAAACAATTCTCGAAAAAGACGATGAGTATCCGGTTCGCTTCCATTATGAAAATGGAACTTGGGTCGACTTGATCAGCACAAAGAAGATTCCCAAGGAACGAGCATGGACACCTTTCATAATCGCTGTTGGAGTTCACACTAAAAATCAATACAAGTTCAAACATGTCGATTCACAAGTCTCTGTCGGACAAAATCTGAAAGCCGGAATGGTCATCGGAAGATCCGGAAACCTCGGCTATTCGATGGGACCTCATTTACATTTCGAGGTTTGGCCTTGGAATGAAAAAAAGCAATCTTGGCCTGATCCGATGGACCCAGCTAAGTTCTTAAAATCAAAAAAACTTTTATAAGAGAAGGAAAGAAATTATGGAAATTTTAACTCAGGCAATTTTCGGATTATTCATTCCGTTGTATATCGCACTCGTTCTCTTGTTGAGTCAGTGGATGTTCCGTTATTTAAAATACGATTTCATTCATCGCGATAAGGTTCGTTTTGTTTTGATTCTCGCGACAGTTGTCGCAATCGGCTTTGAGATCGCAAGATTTATCTTAGGAGACTCGATTCTTGACCTTGGTTATTACGCTGTGATCTTGCTTTTAAACTTTGTATTCACTACAAGATTCTATGACGCGTTGATGAAGCGATTGTTTCAAGCAATAGGATTCACTCACTACGCTCCGACAGAATCAGAAGATCAACCGGATTAATCGGAAAAGAATTCGAATGAGCACAGAACCAGCTATAAGGGAACGCGCATTTTTTCTCTACGCTATTTCCGGCTCCGGCTCTTCTAAAAATAGCGTAGCGAAACAGATTCGTTCTGAATATGGAACGAAGACTACTGCGAAGACTATCGATGAATGGTCGAAGGAGAAAGACAAAGATGGCTTAACATGGGAAGATAAGCGGAATCGCATTGTTGCAAGGGCTGAGAAGCAAGTTGAAGTTATCGCAGAGAATCGATTAGTAGAAATTCAAAATCGAACAAAGACGATTGCAGACTTATTGTATAAAAAAATAACAGAAGAAACTCCTAAACTTACAAGTCTTGACAACGCTATTTACGCCTATAAAGCAATCTCAGAACTTGAATTGACTTTGCCTCAAAAATATGGAACGCAATTGAATCCAAGTGAGATTATAAGCGTCGTCTTAAAATTGTTCAAACGTTGTGAACCCGTAGGTCGTGCGATAAGTGACCATTGGGAAAAGAATTTAGCTCTTGAAATTCATGAGGCAATTGAAGCGTTTAAACTCTCTAAAATAAATCAGGTAACATAATGTCTTCGGATATAGATTTATTAGAATCGCTTCTTGAACTGGGAACGAAAGAGTTTTCTAAAGTCAAAAAGAAAGATCGAAATTTATACGGAAAGGAGTTTGGAAAAGAGTCTCTAACTGCATTTGCAAAGTATATCGATCCAAAATTCGAAGATCCACTTCACATTAAATCAATTATTCACCTCCTTGAAAATATGGAGAGAAGAAAAATTCAAAGGGGAATTATCAACCTTCCGCCGCGTCGCGGGAAAAGTCAAATCTGCACCCGGCTATTTCCAGCGTGGTATCTTGGAAGACACCCAGATCATAACGTTATTCTTTTATCATACTCCGATGGGAAAGCCGCTCGCTTCGGTCGTTGGGTTAGAGATTGTGTTGAATCAAATCGATTTGCTCAAGTATTTCCAAATACAAAGGTCCGCCAAGACATGAGAGCGGCCGCTGAATGGGAAACTACTGAAGGAGGACTCGTGTTAAGCGCTGGATTGAAAGGCGGGTTTAACGGTGATGGTGCTGATCTTTTGATTGTCGATGACCCCTATAAAAACCGTGAAGAGGCAACTTCCGAAACTATTTCCGAAAAAATCATCGAGAACTTTATGTCCGTAGGAGAAACACGTCTCTCTCCAAACGCAATTATTCTGATCGTTCATACAAGATGGCTAAGGAATGACCTTACTGGAAGATTGATAGGTGAGGATAAGGAGGAGTTCGAGAATGAAGCTCTTTGAGCCAGAAATAAAAGGTGAATGGCATGTTCTACGTCTTCCAGCAATTTTAGAAGACGGCACTTCTCTTTGGCCCGAGAGATTTAAAATTGAAAACGTTCTAAAGTTAAGATCACGCATTGGAGATACGCGTTTTAGTGCACTTTATCAACAAATTCCTCTTGATATTGCAGAACAGATTTTCAGTGATCCGAGATATGAAGAAGCCCCCAGTGACATTAAAATATTTGCGTTTTGGGACCCTGCGTTTCGAAAGGAGAGTAAGAAAAAAGACTTTAATGCTTTTACTGCAGGTGGTTCTTGCGATGGAAAGTTCTATGTGATCGCCGGTGAAATTTGGAGAACTAAACTTGGGGAATCTTATGATCGCGTCGAGAAGCTCTGCAAACAACTTCGTGTTTCTAAATTATTTATAGAAAACAATAAAGGTGAGGACGCTTTAGAAATAGAAATGACACGACGTGAGATTTCAAGTAAAGGAATCACAAGTGCCGGGGATAAGGATTTTAGAATTCAGCAATATGCAAAAATGAACTGGGATAAGATTCGTTTTTCAAAATTTGTCTCGCATAAATATATTAAACAAATTCTCGAATATTCTGATGTTGTCGAGCGTCATGATGACGCTCCTGATTCACTGGCAGGACTAATTAGAGAATCCAAGTTCGGTCCTCAGGCAAAGGGGCTAAAGAATAGATTAGGTTTTTTTGAAATGCTATTAAACGAAGGGAGGTGGTGATGTCCCGCAAAAGAAAAAGAAATTATAACAAAGAAGGAATTGAAACTTACGTCGGAGTATCAAGACTTGATTCGTCCGAAGCAGCAGTAAGACTCGATACTCTAATGCACATCGCATCTGGAAAGGGCGTGATGGGTAGAGATAAACTTAGCGGAATATCAGCCAACCCCAAAAGGATTATGCCTGGGACTTCCCGCGCGTTGTATGAAGAGAACGGGTTCCTTGCGAATATAGTCGACTCGGTCGCGGAGGATTCTACAAGAGAATGGATCGAGATTCAGACAAATCGAGATTCGGATAACAAGGAAACCGGTGAAAAGGGATTAAACATTTCTCGAATCCTTCTCAATGAAATGGAAGAATTTGATCTTCGCGGGAAAATTGAAGAGCATATACGAGGGTCGAGGATGGATCACCAAGGATCGATTCTATTTTGGGGAATTAAGTCCGATATTCCTCAAACCAATTACGTTCTTGGTCAGCCTATGCCTGAGACAATTCGAAATCTTGAGTTCATAAACGTCATCGATGCAAGTCGTTTCTCTGTAAGAAGGAGGTCCACAGATCCTCTTTCGAAATATTACAACGAGCCGCTCTTCTCCATATCCGGAGCCGAATTGGATTCAACGCGCGTCCATTGGCTGGTCAATAGTTGGAACTGGGATTCTCAACGAGGAATCTCTATCGTAGAGAAAGTCTACGAAGGAATAGTAGCAATCGACACAGCTCTTTGGTCTGTGACTTCGATTTTATTTGAAATGGCCGTCAAGGTATTGACTTCAGATAAAATCGACGACGCATCTCCTGATAAGACGATGGAGTTTTTGAGATTACTCAGACATACTTTGTCGACTCAATCAACAGCGTTTCTTGGAAAAGACGAAACGCTTACGCGACTCGGAAATTCCGGTCTCTCTGACTCTCAAATGGATTCGTTATTCTCCTTTGTCTTTAAGATCCTTTCAGGACTTTCGAAGATTCCGGCTTCACGAATCTTAGGACAGACTCAATCCGTAATCAATATAGGTGGGAACGATCCTTCCGATATGATCAGCTACCATGAAGATGTAGCGCGCTTTCAGGAACTAAAGGTTCGAGCGATCATTGAAAGGTTTATTCAGTTGAAGATTCGTTCAACCGAAGGAGAGATCTATCATCTCCTCAATGGTGATTATGAATCTTTAGATTGGAATTTCAAATTCAAATCGACAATCAAGTCTACCGAGGCGGCACAAGCGGACATTCGACTCAAGAACGCTCAATCGGATCAAATTTATATCTCAACAAACGTATTATCCCCCGACGATGTTCGTGGTATACGTTACCCAGAAATGGAGGCTTTTGGAAATTACAATCAAGACAATAATGAGCATCTTGATTTTACTACTCCCGAAAATCCAATTCCTGAAGAAGACGTGATTCCCGTTCAACAGTAAAATTGCATGTTCAGAAAAACGAATAAAAGGCCATTTTCCAGGGTTTTGAGTAAAGAGGGCTATCTTTGGTCGTCTTTTCGTTTGCTGAACAAAGCTGAACAGGTTCTGATTCAAAATAAGAGTCTACGATACTATGTCGTAAACCGCTTTTTCCATCTTTCGATAGAAACAGGTGAAAATCGATGTATCCGTTGAGTTTGGAACGCCAATATTCAAATCTCTGGAAAAAGGAAATTTCTAAGTTCGCGGAAGAGATAAACTCAAAAGTTCTGAAACAGGTCGAGGTATATACTAGTACTAGTGAAGCTCGCGCGGATTCCTATTTCTATATCCCTGCTGTTCGATTGGATGTTTCGGATCTTCGAGGACTCCTCATTCAACTTAAAAACCAGTATGGAGATTTTGTTCCTCGCAAAGAATTTGAATCTCAGATAAAAAGAAATGTTCACCTGATAGACGCATGGTCTCGGGATAAGACTAACGAGTTCGTTAAGAAACAGTATGGTGCTATGAACTCTCCGCCAGTTGCCGGGGTTGTTGGTGGGAACCGATCTGACTTCAGAGTTCCTGCTATAAAAATCCCTGAGAAAGAATCTCCGCAAGTTTGGGACAGAGTGAATCAAATGATTAAGGAGCAAACAAATCTTGCTTCGAGCGCATTTCGGGATCACTTCGAAGCCGTTCAAAAAATCGTAACCGACGGTCTTTCAAAGGGATTGAAATACGAAGACATTGCATCCAAGATTAAAGCGGCGACCGGAATTTCAGAACGGCGAGCCGAGTTCTGGGCAACAGATCAAACTGGAAAGTTTTTCAACCAGCAAAGTAGATTGAGACAGACTAAAGCAGGCTTTCCAGGATACTTTTGGAGAACTCAAAAAGATTCACGGGTTCGTGACCCTCACAAAGATGTCGCAGATAAATTTTATACTTGGGATTCTCCTCCCTTAGTTCAACGCAAAGGTGGTTTAGCGGCACATTTGGAGCCGGGAGATGATTGGCGTTGCCGATGTTTTCGAGAGCCTGCATGGGGTCCCAAGGGAACCGTTCCGAAAATATCGAACGCCCCAAAAAGCCCATCTCAGATACAACTTCCCCCACGACCACAGCCAAAGAAAATAATTTCGATTTCGGACACGATTACTTTGAATCTTCCTGATCCTACGATCCAAGCGAACATCCAAAAAACTCTTTCTGATCTGGATTCCATTCTTCGGTTTCCTCCTGATAGAGCAACTGCAAGCGTTCATTATCTAAGCGGTTCCATGTTGAAGAAGAATATTTCGGGATTGTTTAATCCGAATACAAACCGAATCGAGTTGAATGGTTCCCAGACTTTCAAGAATGTTTACCAATCTACTTTTGTCCATGAGTTTGGTCACATGATGGATTACAATTGGATCGGAAAGCCTGGGAGATATGAGAGTGCTTCTCCTGAATTTTCTGAGTTTAAGAAAGTTGTTCAAGACACTCAGCTTTATAAAAAACTTAATAAAATTAATAATCTCGGTTGGCTTAATGAACCGGGCGCGAACAGTCCCGTTCCATTAAGTCCGACACAACGAAAGCTGATTCCGTATCTTCTTTCTTCAGAAGAACTCTTCGCAAGAGCGACCGAGCTTTGGACCGCGAAGAAAACGAATTCACAAAATCTAATTGCACAGATACGAAAAAAAGGTAACATGAACTTTGTGAATCATTATTGGGATGAAAATGATTTTGAATCTGTAGAGAATGTGCTTGATAAAATTTTTAAAAAGTTGGGTTATCTAAAGTGAAAAAGGTTTCTGACATACTATCAACTTTGACTCAAGATCAGATTGCAGAACTTTACGGAAGACTCGGAGATCCATCCGCTCCAAGAAATGAAGTTGTCGCCGCAATTATGAAATTTAAAAACGTTTCTGAAGATGAAGCGCAAAACATCTTCGAATTTAATCTTTCGATGTCCGCACAAATGGAATCGGATATAAAATCCCGAGAATAAAATCTTCTTTTTCAAACTTCTTACTTAAACTAAATTTTCAAATCAAAAACGCCGGAAATTGCGGCCTCTTGTGTGACCTTGCGACCTTGTTTCTCTAGTAGGTTTACGTTATCATTCAATGCGTGAAACCGGAAATAGCGATTCGTTACGATTCTGCAACCATCGAGCTTGGAGGACTGACAGAGGATGAAACTTTCTTAAGGTGTCCTCTCGTCCTCGCTCGTGCCGGTGTATTCCCCTATGTTTACCCTGACGGAAGAATTGTTAGAGAGGCAAAGCTCCCAGAGGATTTATTCTCTGCGGAAACTCTCGCATCTATACCGGGGAGACCGGTGTGTGATAACCATCCTCCTGTTTCGGACAACGACGGACTGATTACAGACAAGAACTATAAACTGTATGCAAAAGGTGCGCTCGGTGATTCGGTTCAGGTGAAGGACGATGAAATTCACACCACACAAACAATTTGGGACGCAGAATTGAAGAACTCCATGAGGCGCGGTGAGAAATTACAGATTTCCCCTGGATTCCGCGCGGTGTTAGACCCAACACCGGGAGTTTATAAGGGACAACGATACGATGTGAGACAACGGAATATCCGTTTTAATCACTCGGCACAATTAGAAAAAGGCAGAGCTGGCGACTCCGTTCGCGCTTACCTGGATCACGCTGATATTCCGGATAACGTGAATATTGCCGTTATCAAAACGGATTCTTCTCAAGGAGAGAATATGGCAGACCCAACCGAAACCGAATCATCCGGTGTAGTCAAAGAGATCAAAGATTTCTTTTTAAGTCTCGGATTGAAACCACGTAAAGACGCGGCAGAAGATCCAAACGCAACGCAACCAACTCCGCAAGTTACAACCGAAGCGGATAAGAACACCGCAACAGTCCAAGATCAAATCAAAACCAAAGACGAGTTAATCAAGGCCCTTCAAGATAAGGTTAAACTTATCCAAGGTCAGTTTGAAGAAGCTCAAAAACTCCTTCAACAAGCCTTGATGCCCGCTACACAGGACGCGATTGCACAGAGACGACTCAATATTATCGAGACTGTGAAATCACTGAAACCAGAAGCAAAGACGGATGGAATTTCCGAAAAGGAACTCAAGATTCTTGTTATCAACGAAGCCTTTCCTCCTCAACAGGGAGTTCGATTGGATTCATTAGATGACGCAACCTTGAATATTCGTTTTGAGTCCGCCGTTGAACTTGCCAGAGAAAAAGCCGCGATTCGCGGAGGGGGAACCCAGAAACCTGATGGAAGTGGTGAAGCTCGTCAAGACGGCGATGATCTCAAAAAAATCAAAGAGAGTCGACGCAATATGAACGCAATCGAGGAGAAGAAGTAATGAAGAGCAAAAACTTTTTAAGATTTCTAAGCATTCTGTTCGTCTCGGCATTTGGCCTGGCGTTGGCAAATGTAGAACCATTAGAGTTTGTTAAAGTGTTTTTTCCGTTCGGAGGATTCGATTTACTTTCTTTATTCGGATCAACTTCATTGGCGATGATTGGAGCGTCAGTTCCCGAAGGTGGTTTGTATAATGAAGCCCCCGGATTATTCGGAACTCAATCCAGAGATTCAGACTCTTTCAAAAGACGTGGTGGTGTTGCGTCAGTCGGGCGAATTCCATTCGGCTTTGGAGTGATGCTCGTGGCAAATGGAGAAGGAATTTCCGTTGTTGGAGCCGATGCTGTTCAAGATACGAAAGATTTTGGATCTGGAAACTCAGGACTCAGAATCACAACGAAGTCTCCTGATATTTGGGCGATGATCGCCATTTTGAATCCCGGAACAAATAACGCAACGCTCGGAGTATCGATAACCGGAGAAGGAACGCAGGCCGTTCCGTTTGTGATCACCGTCAACTGTGCAACCAACGGATCGGCTGTAATCACATCAACGGCTACTCTAATCAAAGATGCGCTTGAAGCGAACACAAATATCAATCCTGCAATCAGTGTCGAATTTCTTGGAGACGGCTCCGGTGTTGTTGTAGCGGCTCCTTTAACTGCGTTAAGCAAAATTGCAACTGCCCTTCGTTTTGATGGAGTGGGTTCTTTTTCAACAGCCGCAGGAGATCTCGATAACCTTGCGTATAACGATGGAGAGCTTTGTTCATTTATAACGAAAGGAACTGTTTGGATACCTTGTGAAGAAGCAGTGAGCGAGATCGATCCAGTTCGAATTCGAATCGTTGCGGAAAGTGGTAACTTAGCTGGAGGTTTTAGGAAAACTGCAATCCCAGGTAAGACCGCAATCGTGAACGGCGTCAAGTTTGCGAGAAATTCAGACATGGGAGCCGCCGAGCTGGATCTTGCATCCGGTGTCTATTCCCTAACGTTGGATAACTAAGGAGGTTATTAATATGGCAGATAAAGCAGTATATAGAAAAGCAGATTCCGAATACATCAAGAAAACGATTCTTACTCCACGAAAGAACGAACTTGTAGCAAGGACGATTTTTAACATAGACGAAGATACTCCTTCCTACTCTCACAGCTACACGGTTGAACATGTAGAAGATACGGGTTCGGCTCAAGTCATCGAATCGGGTGTTCGTTCAAACGATATGCCCATGGTCGGAGAAAAAGCCGGAAGTCAAGGTGATAAGCTCTTTGTCATTAGAGCCGGATTTACGATTACTCAAGAAGATTTGGATCAGGCAGAAGCGAGAAGACAGTCTGGCAAAGGAAGTGAGTATCCGGTTCGTGACAGACGTCTTAATGGAACCAGAAGGTTTATCGCAGAGCAAGAGAACAGGATTATTTTTCACGGTTTAAAGTTGGCTGGGAAAACAATCAAACAAGGTCTTTTCAACTGGAATGGAATCCATGAAGACAACGTAGCCGCAACTGGAAGCGGAGCTGGTATCGAAAAATATCTGTTCAAGAACAAAACTCCCGATCAGATCCTAAACGATTTCATCGATGCAAAGGCACAGTTGGAAGGTTCCGGTTTGTATAAAGCCGCCGGTTGTCTGATCGACGATGAAGATTACATGTGGCTTCTTAAACCAATGTCGAATCAGAACAGCATGACAACTCTTCAATGGTTGTTGAGTAACCAAGACTTGATCTTTCGACGTGGATTTATCCGGACCAAAGATCTTTCTTACAAATTCCTGAATAAGAAAATCGGCTCCGATTTGATAGGAGGATTCTGTCTGTTTGACGATTCTTCTGACGTAGCGGAAATCATTATGGCTTCCGAACTTGATGTGAAGGAATCGGTTTGGGACGATTATGAAGGTTACATGAAGGTCAAGGGCGAAGAGAAAACCGGAGGAATTCATGTGTATAAACCGAAAGGGATCGTGATGAGATACGGAACTCACAAGGCTCCTGCGGCTTAAGGTAGACTAACGTGGCAAGAGCAAGTATAGCACAGCTTAGAGCGTATGTTGGAGATCCTGTCGCGGACTTAACAGATCCAGAACTGCAGTTGTTTCTTGATGATGCTGTCGCAAGCGTCATCGATAACACTGCGCTTTCTGAATCTCACCCGCGATTCAATGAACTTCAACGTGCCCGAGCGGCTTACTTGCTCTTCAACGCAAATCGAATGAAAAACGAAGTTATGGCGGAATCGGCGGATGGAATTTCTCGTAACTACGATACGAATATTTCACCGGGTATGCAAGTATCTTGGCTTGATTTATATAATCAAAAACGAACTGAGATTCTTGGATTCAAGGGGCGAGTTGGATAATGTCTGCGATCATTGAAGACAACACAAACCTTGATGAACTCATAAAGGATCTGGAATACATCGAAACGGCAACGATTACAGTCGGACTTGTCGGTTCCATAGATAGCGATCTTTTGATCAGTGCAGGAGCCAATGAGTTTGGCGCAGTGATCAAACCTAAAAATTCAAAATGGCTTACGATTCCATTGCTTCCGGAACTTCGCGGAAAGAGTCCTCGGAGTATCTCCGGTCTTAAGTTCATCCCTCCGAAAAAAGGGAAATCGTCTGCGATGCTTGCAAAGTTGGAAGGAGGTCATTTGACTCCGCTCTTCATTCTTACAAAGAAGGTTATCATCTCAGAGAGATCTTGGCTACGTGGAACGTTTGATTTGCAATCCTTCCAAGAGGCAGTGTTTGAGGAATACGAAAAAGGAATTCAAGATTTCTTCAACGGTGAAATAGAGGCTATACAAGTTTTACATCGCATAGGTCTTAGAGCGGTTTCAGAGATCAAAAATCGAATCGCAAATAACGATCCTCCGTTTAAAGATCTTTCTGGACTGACTTCCAGTTTGAAAGGAAATACAAAACCGTTACGAGATAAATTAAGATTATTTAATGCGATCAATTATGCGATTGATGGGAAGGTAGCCGCATGAGTTTGACAGGCGTTGCCGATTCTCTGAAACCGTTTATTCGCCCGGTTGTGTATTACAAGAAACTACCTAAGACGAAAAACTTAAAGGGTGAAACCGTTACGACATACGCTGACGGAATTACTTTAGATCTTCCTGTAACGACTGTTAGCACGAGACAATTGATCGCGATGACGGAAGGAATGTATACCTCGGAAGATAGAAATTTCTATCAGCTCGGAAACGCACTTCCAATTGATTATGAAGACAAGTTCGAATTCAACGGCGTGAAATACATCGTTTCGATGATTAAAGATATGACCTTTGAAGCTGGATTCATTCGCTATGTCTGCAAAAAGGAGATTCGCAAAATATGAAATTCGAAGATATAAGATCCGTGATGGATAAACTTCAAGCAGTCTTAGAAGTATATTATCCCGGAATCAAAGTTGAACTGGGAGATCAAGATGCAGAAACACCTTCTTACCCATTTGGCTCGTATAAGGTTCTCGTTTTAAATCAAGACGGAACGAAAAGTTCGTCTTCTTGGATTGAAGCAGTCGATACCGATCAGTTTAAACAAGTCTCTCGGAAAAATCAACACGCATCAATCAGCATGGCCTTCTTACACGATAAGTCCATCGCAACCTGTTGGGATCTTTCCGAAAAAGCAATGGATTGGTTTGATTCAATCGAAGGACTTACAGAATGCGAAAAATTAGGAATCACTCCGCAACTGATCACAGGCGACGTGCAAGATCGAACTACAGTTTTGGAATCAGTGCAGTATGAATACAAGACCGGATTTGATGTGATGTTCAAATCCAGAAAGTTAAGCGAAACACAAGTTCAAGCAACCGCAAGCGCGCCTTCGGTTGAATTTCAGGAGGAAGCATGAGCGCACAAACTATTTCCAAAATCGATCCGATCAGGATTAATATTTTTCTAAGAAACACACCTGTATCTCAAATGGGATTCGGGTTGCCAATGATCTTAGGGATCAAAGCACCGATCTATTTCTTACAGGTCTTGAACGGTTCCGCCGGTCTCATCTGGAAATCTGCAAATTCCGGGGTCGTTAACGTTCAAGTGAAATACGTCGTATCTGGAAACAGCACGTCCCTTTCGGTTGTCCGTTCCGGAACTGGCACATCGAACGATCCATACTTGATTACGGTAAATGTCGGAACCGACTTGACCGGTCTTCCGACTTCTACTGCTCATCAAATCAAACTTGCGGCTGAAGCGGTCTCCAACGTAGCCGGTGCTAGCAAGATCGTTGACGTTAGCGAAGTCGTCAATACCGGAAGCGGAATTGTTTCGGCATTTTCTCAAGCCGCTTTGACCTATGAGCGATACATGGAGATCACCTCGGCGGATGATCTTCTTGAACTTGGGTTTTCGTCTTCCGATAAAGAATACAACCAAGCGACAAAAGTTTTTAGACAAACTCCGAGACCAAAGACAGTGGCTGTCTTTCTTTTAACTGCATGGGCAACTGCACCCGAAGAAATTGCGAGTCTGAGAAACACCGGGAAAGATTCCTGGTTTAAGACCGTCGCTACGGTTCACACCAAAAGTGAAATCCAGGCGTTAGCCGACTATCTCGCATCGATCGAGAAGATGTATTTTGCCTGCACAGACGACATCACAGCTCTGGTCGGAAGAAACTCAATCTGGGAATACTTCATGCTTCATAAGAACCCAGACTCGTTTCCGGAAGCGGCGTGGGTCGGAAATACAGCTCCTCGTAGAGTGGGATCGTATAACTATGCCTACCTTCCATTGGATGGAGTGGAAAATTCCGGATACACAAACTCGCAAACGTCCTCGATATTTTCAGACAATGGAAATTTGATCGTCGATTTTGGTGGAGCGCAAGTTCCGTTTCCTGGAATTTCTACAGGAAACGTTTACGCGGACGTCGTAGAAAATCGTGCTTGGTTGAAAGCAAGATTGAGGGAGAACATCACGAGTCTATTTCTGAATTCAGACGTCGTTCCATATACGATCCAAGGAATCCAAATGATCGAAGCGCGTATGCGTGAAGTTTTCGTTCAAGCCGGTGTTCAAGGAATCATTGCACTGGTTGAGACGGAAGCGGACAAAGCCCGCTCTGATCTTGGAGACTATCAATACAAAATCAACTTACCCGAAGCGATCGATGAGATCCCTACAAACGACAGGAACAATCGTGTTCTTCCGAACATCACGTTCTCCTGTCGTTTGCGTGGTGCGATTAACGAAGTCGACATTGACGGTGAACTAACCTAAGGAGTATTCGAAATGAATGGAATTTGGGACCCAAAGAAACTAAACGTAAACTGTAACGGACGTGAAGTTTCCGGAATGAGTCAAGCAGACGGCTTCTTTAAAATCGAACCCGTTACGAAAGAATACATCATGTCTCAAGTCGGAATCAAAGGGGATTGGAATATCTCTGAGGTGTATGATGGAAGAGTAAAACTCTCAATCGTTCTTATGGGAGACTCGCCCGAGAATGAATTCTTTTTCGCGATGGGAGAAGGACGTCTTCCATGTGTGTTCACCGTAAAGGATAAGAGTGACGGAGGAATGCTCGGATTCTCTGCACAAGGGAGAGTTTGGGAAAGACCAACAATCGAACGAGGGAAGGAATACAAGGACAGAACTTGGGTATTCCTCCTTCCAGACTATAAAGGAGTTTTAACAACATGACAACAGAAAATATCATAGTAAGAAGCAACCGAGACCAAGGTTCCGAAAAAGCGAATCCTAAATTAGAAGTGATCCCTTCGGAACCGATCCTCGTGGAAATCGATGACGACGCAAGAGTGGCAACGATTCAATTTGTGGATGGAAGAAGTTATAAACTACAGCATCCAGGGAACCGTAAGGCATTGCGTTGGAGACAGGAATCGATTTCTTTAACAGAAGGATTAAATCAAGATAAACTTTTGGACAAGTTCTTTAAGTTTAGTGTAAAACCGGTTGATCATTCCTTCGAACCTACTTTAGACAACATTGAACCTAACCATGTGGAGGTGTGGTTGCATATCGCAAATCGATTTCTTAAGTGGGAGTTGGAATAACCGGTTCCCAAATTTTGACGAAGTTCCTTCAGTTGAAGAATTTCTCAAATGGATAGACGAAGAAGTCGATCGCGAAATCCAAATCTGGAAGCCGTTCATTCTCGGAGCGGCTCAGTTCAGCCAAAGTGAAATTGAAGATGCACCTACGATTCTTTACGCTAAGATTATGGAAGTTGTGGATCGAAGAAAGAAGAGAGAAGCGGAAGAGAAGGTAGAGGAGTTGAAGTTTCTCGCAAAATTGATACGAGGAACCGGTTTTTAACCAAAGTCGTTTAAATAAAGGAACCGCAAAGAGAGAACCAAATGCCAGTCAGACAACTCAACATCGCTCTTAAAACAAACAAAGGTGATACAACTGACGCCCTTAAGCAAGTTAAGGAAGAATTGAACGCAGTAAAAAAGCAGTTCTCTGATCTTGGAGGTTCTCTCGATCTATTCACGGATGCGCAGGCCGCCTCCTTTAAAGAATTCGGCGAATCGATTGGAGATAGCCTTGCCGGAAAAGCAGATCCCGCAATTTCCGAACTTGCGAAAAAGTTCAAAACTACGGAATCGAACATGGAAAGGCTTATTTCAAAAGCGCGTGGAGAACTTAAACTTGAGTCTGAGTTAGAGGCTACCGCGAAAGCCGCCGGTCTTACAGATAAAGAACTTGAAAAGCTAAATCAGGAAATGTCTGATACCGCAAATAGCGCAAACTCACTTTCGGGAATGCTTAAGCAAGTGGCGGCGATTGGAATCGCCTTCGCCGTTGGTTCTTTCGCGACGGCCTCCATTGAAGCGGCCACTGCATTAGAAAAACAGAATGGAATCCTTCAGACTCTTTCTGGCACGCAATATCCAAAGCTACAATCTGCGATCACACAAACAATTCAGAATTCAAAAGGTCTGGCTTCAGAAGGGAGTCTTTCGCAAGTCGCGAATGACGCGATGAAAGCGGGAATGTCCGTTGATTTCATTTCCAAGAATCTTTCAGGACTTCAACAAGTTGCGGAGGTCACAGGCAATGACCTGTCCACTTCTATGAATGAAGCCTACCAATCTATCCAAACAGGTTCCGATGATTTTCTAAAAAAGAACGGTGCGCTTTTCTCTTCTTATACAAAAGAATTCAATCAAATCAATAACTCTGCAATGACCGAAGTGTCCAAGCGGCTTGCACGGGAAAAACTCATCTCTAACGCGCTCAAAGAAAACTCTTCGCTTCAAGATGCTTATGGTTCTCATTTAAAATCGTCTTCTGCAATTTTTCAGGCATACAATCAAAGACTCGGAGACTTGAAGGAGATATTTGGAAAAATCCTTTTGGATGGAATGAAACCATTCCTTTCAATGTTTGTTAGTATATTAGAATATTTTACTGTCGGTGAGAATTCAGTCAATCGAGTCAAAGGTGGCCTTATTATCTTCGGGGCAGTCTTTACTGGGGTTCTCGTTGCAATCACTGCCAAAATGATTGCGGCGTCGGCAGTTACCGCGGGAGGAATGATTCCCGCTCTTTACGGAATGGCTACGGCAGGCTGGGCGGCTATTGCACCTTGGCTTCCTTTCATTGCAATTGGAGCCGCTGTCGCCGCCACTATTGCCTCGATCGTATTAATTGTGGACGATCTTCTTGTTTGGATGGATGGAGGAGAATCGATCATAGGCGAATTTTTAGGTCCATTTAAAGATTTCGATTTAAAGAAACTCTTTGGGCAAGCATTCGACTATCTGATAAATCTTGCAAAGAAATATGGAAAGTTCATCATTATGGCTCTCTTTCCGATTTCCTTCATTTTCGCTTACTTCGATGAAATTATAGATTGGTTTAAGTCACTTCCTTCTGTAATCGAAAATCTTTTCAAAGAGTTAGGTCCAAAAATTAGAGAAGCATTCAGTGGTTTTTTGCCTTCTGGGTTTTTCAAAGCAGGAACACCTGGGAGGGCAGATAATTCGACGAATGTGAATGATGCTATCATAACGAAGACTGGTCGGGTGATCCACACGCATCCCGATGACAACTTAGTTGCTGTAAAAGATTTAGGTTCTCTTGGAAGGTCTAAATCATCTGGAGGGATCATCGTCAATATCGATAAAGTTGTATTAGGTTCTGAATCCCCCCAAGAAAATGCTCACATATTCGCAAAGTATTTAGAACGAGAACTGGAAAAGATTGCAATTAAAATCGGTCTTGGCTCGGGCCTTTCGCCAGAGGCTATTTGATGGGAG
The DNA here is from genome assembly GCF_003545885.1 of Leptospira stimsonii. NCBI lineage: Bacteria > Pseudomonadati > Spirochaetota > Leptospiria > Leptospirales > Leptospiraceae > Leptospira > Leptospira stimsonii. Next base: position 344,287 of record NZ_QHCT01000003.1, on the reverse strand, counting down.
TCTTAAGTAAAATCACGGGACGGGATACGGTTGCTTTAACGGATGGTGACGATGAAGTAGAACTCAATGTTTCCTTTGATATACAACATACTTACCCGGCTGAGATAACACAGCATCCGATTGAAAAGGAGAAAGGGAAAACCTCGGTTACGGATCATGTGATTCCTGGTCAAAGAGGAATTACTTTATCAGCTCTTGTCACATCCTCATTCTCGATCACCACTCTTACAAAGATGAAGGTGGATGACAAATTGGAAACCCTGATTCGTTGGCAAACGAACGGAACTTTCTTAACGATGCTCGGCTATACAACCGGTGGGATCATCACTAAAATCCTTTCTATGCTTCCTTCTTTTTTTCGGTATGTGCCTCCCGATGATCCCGATAAAAGATACTTAGGCAGATCCATAGATGAAATTCCGAACCTCCTTTTAGGAGACATTACGTTTTCTGAATCTAAGGATACCGGGGATGACGTTAGTATAAATCTTTCTATTTACCCTGTTCAAATTGTGGAAGCCAAAACGAGAAATTTAAACGCTGTAAAATCTGGAGGTAAAAAGCCAGTGAAAGAAATTACGAAGACTGACAATCCAAATCCGGCAAAGAAAGGTATTTTTAAATCTTTATTTTAAGGTTAAATAAATCAATGCCAACGTTTAAATATTTACCTTTTAGTTCAGATACTTTTCCAATTCGAAATGAATACGAAATCGATGGAAAGGATTTTGAATTTGAATTCAACTACAACTCTGTGGGTGACTTCATTTCTGTTTTGGTTCGAAACTCGGAAGGCGAAACTTTATTCACTTCAAAACTCATATACGGTGTTCCTCTAAATCGTTCCGTTGTCGAAGGTTTTCCAAATCATATTCAACTAATCCCTTTAGACCTGGAAGATTTATATAGAGACGAATTTATCGAAGTCCCGATAAACAAAACAACTTTTGGCTCTACGGTCCAAATTTATATTGTGGAGGAAATATGATCGGAAATCCAAAGCTCTTTGGCCGAACTGTTTCATTGGAAATTCTTCCGAAGGTAGGACTTGGAAAGGAGTTTACTTATCCTCCATTCAACCTTGAATTCGAATCAGATCTTTCCGCTTTAAATTTGACTAAGGTTTCTCTATTGAATGTGAATGAAGACACAATTCAGTTGGTCGGAGCAAAATCGAAAGGTGCGAGTTTTCTTTATCCCACGGCTTTGTTGAGCGCAGGATATAACGATGAGAACGGACTCGTCGTTTCTGGTGAAGTGATCTATCCAAAGTTTAGACAAGATGGACCGAACAAAATATTAGAATTCACGATCTCGGCAAACGCAGGATCTTGGAACACTTTCTATATAATGAAAACATATAGTAGGCTTCCGGCTCAAACTGTAATCCTTGATATTCTTACCCAAGGAAATATAAAACCGGGAACGATTGTATTAGGAGAAAACAGGGTTATCAATTTTAGTGCTACGAGATCGTTAGGAGAGTGTATCAAAAGTTTTTGCGAATTAACGGGTTCTCAATACTGGATGCAAGACGGACTTCTCCATATTTCGCCACTCGATCCCCCTTCAAAACCGAGCACAATTTTCTTAGATAATTCCTCCGGACTTATCGGAGTTCCTGAAAAGAGTCAAAAGACTTGGAAAGTTACGAGCCTATTTCGCCACAAGTTTAAGTTGAACATGGTCATTGCAGTCAAAGGAGGTAGTTTGGATGGAGAATGTCGAATCGTAAAAGGAAAACATCGCTTCTCAACATTCCAAACAACGAACTACACTGAGTTAGAGGTTTTGCCATTATGATTACACTTGATGAAGCAATATTGAAAGCAATTAAGAAGAGTCTCTCTCAGGTTCAAGTTGGGCTTCCCGGAACAATAGAGACATTTAATTCGTCCAAAATGACAGCTAACGTGAAATTACTTTTAAAACAGAAAGACGGCCAGGGAGAGGAAATCGATTTTCCGGTCCTTTCTAATATTCGAGTAGGAACGCTTTGGGCTGGCGATTTCTTTATAAAGCCGGACTACAAGCGCGGGGATAAGGTATGGGTTTCTTTCTCAACTCATGATACGTCCAACGCAGTTCGTGGAATTTCATCTGTAGCTTCTGAATCGTTATTCGATCTTCAAAGTGCTTTTGTGCAATCCGGATTTAAAGGAGAACTCGACGCACCTGCGCTCACATCCAATTTCTCCGGATTATTGATCGGACATAAGCAAGGAAAATCTCTGATTCAACTCGATGACGATATTATAAAGATTCGAGGTGGACTCATTGATCTTTCGGAATCGGCGGTATTAGGTGAAACGTTAGCCGAACTTCTAAAAATGATTCTCGATGTTTTCATAAATAACGCATCCACTTTTACAACGAATACCGTTCCGAGTTCTCCGGCTGGTCTTGCGGCGTCCGTCATAACTCAACTCAATTTGAGAAAAGCAGAAGTAGACCAAATTCTTTCAGGAAAGGTAAAGATCGGATGAAAGGTTTGAAAATTGAAAATCGGGACATCGTTCGAGTAGATGGAGTGCCAGTGGTCATTGAAGGTTTAGAATATTACTCACAGCGAATCAAACACTCTATTCGACTAACTCTTGGAGAATCTATATTTGAACCTCTAACAGGCGTTGATTGGACTACTATCTTTTCAACTAAGATTCCAAAAGAGCGAGTTCTATTTGAAATCAAACGAGTCATTTTGAAAGATCCTGAAACAATTTCACTGCAAAGTCTTGAGACAATTGAGAACCCTGATAGTGAAAGAACTTTAACAATTCAATTTTCTGCAATTACTGAATTTGGAATACTAACGGAGGTCGTGTAATGGCTGGAGTCACAGAGCAAGGATTCATTCGTAAATCCAGAGAAGAAATCATTTCTGACTTAGAAACAAAGTATAGAACTCATCTTGGGGCTGACATCGACTTATCAATCGTAAGTGAAGACGGCGTAAGAATGCGAATTCTCGCGGATGAGTTAGATGAAATTCATCAATTGGCGGAGGACGTCTTCTATTCGAACTTCGCAGATACCGCAACCGGAGTTTCTCTTGATAGAGTTCTAAATCCATTAGGATCGGAAAGACAACCGGCAAAGCGCGCAATCGTAGGTCTTCTTTTCACAGGAGTGAACGGCTCTTTTGTAAACATAGGAACGATCTGTCAGACAGGAAACGGCTTGCAGTTTATAACGATCGAGTCCGGAAACATTTCCGGAGGGACTATCCTTCTCAATGCCCAAGCCTTGCTCATCGACTACGGTATTTCCGGAAACGTTGAAGCGAATTCGATTACTACGATCAACACAGCCGTGATCGGAATCGACTCAGTTACGAATCCAGAACCCGCACGAGGTGGAAGGTCAATTGAAACAGGTATAGAATTTCTTAATCGGTTTCTTGAAGAAGGAGTAAACGGAGGATCTTCAGCCTCAAACGTTCAAGGTGCGCTAAATAATATTGAATCGGTTCTCTCTGCAAGAGTCTACGAAAACGTCGGTGACTTTGTGGACGTAGAGGGTAGAAATCCTCACTCTATGGAAGCAGTGATCGAGGGTGGGACTCCTACTGAAATCGGAGATTGCTTCTTAAAGAATTGGCCAGGTGGAATTGAATCGATGGGATCTGAAACTACCACTCTGATAGATAACAAAGGAGTTCCACGGACCTACTACTTCAATCGTCCAACGGATGTTCCTATTTTTGTTAAGATCGACATCGTTAGAGATCTTTCACTTTGGGAAACCGGTTCCGAATCCATCGTAAAAACGAATTGTATCAAAGTGATTGGCGGTGTCGATACGATCGGACTGATTTCAACTTCATATAAGGGTGATGGAACAGGCGAAGACGTTTTCGCGTGGAAGTTGATCGCTTCTCAGAACGGTCTTTCAGAATACAATTCAGTCAAGGTGCTTGGAATCAAATCTATGGCTGTTAAGGTTGGTCTTTCTTCTCCTGGGACATTAGACGAACTTCCGATTAGCAGTCGTCAAAGGGCAAAACTCGTTACGGCAAATATTCAGGTTAATTTTGCATGAAGACGATCGAAGAAGTCCTTCAAAAATATCCTACCTCTCTCTTTACTCGTGATCCAGATTCCGAAATCGGAAGGAAGTGGAAAGCTGATCTCGATTTGTTAAACGAAGTTCGCTCTGTATTGGAGTCGATTAAATTCACGACAGATTATAGAATTCAAAATGGAGCGATCCTTGATCTTATTGGTAAGAACCTCAAACAACCACGGAATGGAATGGATGATTTTAGGTATCGTATCTTTCTTTCCATCGCAAGACAAAAGCAAAAATCTAAAGGTGACATCTATTCGATGAACGAAATCGGTTCGCAGATCCTTGCAGGAACTGGAACGTTATACGAAATACAAGAGTTATGTTATTCCGGAATTCCCATGTATCTGGACGGATCGTTGACACTCAACGGTGAGTATCCGCTTTCGGGTAGTTCGAAAAGACCGGCTACAATTCGAGTTATTTTTTCCGGTTCTATTGATACCGTTGTAGTAGCTCCAGAGTTCAACAAAGCCATCGCTCAAATTAGAGCTGGTGGTGTTCGTTCAATTATAAACTACCGATTTGAGACTTCTACTTTATCAGGAAGGCTTTATGGATTTGCTCTTCGATCATCAATCTTAGATGGAACATGGCCGCTCAACGGTTTTACGATTCTCTCGGGGGACGACGTAGGAATTCAACCGTATGAAATCGCATTCGGCACTGGCGGATTCGTTTCGGGATCGCCTCGTATGCCTCAAGTATCCGATACCGGGTTACAGAACGAGATATTTAGAAAGTTAGTTGAGATTCAAAATAATCCGGATGGGACAAGAAGTTTTAAAGCGACGATAAAACAGTCCGAACTCATCGGAATAAATATAAACGAGATCGGTTTATTTGACGAGGATGGTGACCTTCTCTTTTTGAAAACTTTCCCTTCAAAGCCGAAAGATAATCTTATAGTTTATGATTTCATAATAAAAGAGGAGTTCCAATGATTCAAATTCTTGTGAGAGAAACAGTTATAGAAATTGCAGGCAAGGAAAAGGCAAGAATTCAACTCCTTCCCGTTGCCGCATTCAATTCCCATGAAGGACTATTGGAGTATTGCGGCAAAAAAGGATATAGAAAATCAGGTTCAGGACTTGAATCAGAATTCTATAGAGACAGCGAGTTGAAGGAATTCAAAGAACAAATCAAATCTTATTTTGGAGTTGAACAACAAATGAAATTACATGAACGATTCATAATATTAGAGCAGGAGCTAAAGAACTGAAATGGCCGTATTTAATCCGTCGAAAACCCGAACTTGGACTAAGAACACACCCGCAGACGGTGATCTTATTGATGACGAAATTGACCGTATTTACGAAAATGCTCAATACTCGAAAGATCGTCACGATCAGACAGACGCAAACCTTTCCGCCGCTCAAGTCCCATTGGGAGGAATCATCGAAGACAATTTGGACCAAGCAAATAGTTCTCTATTCAAAGAGGCAAACTCGCAGGCAATTTCCAGAACAACGTTCGTGACTCTCTGGAATTTAATTCATAGGAATGTAACGAGCATTACTCCTGCGACTGATAGGATTAACTTATCCTCTCACGGATGTATAGAGGGACAGTTGGTAAAATTCGCTTTTACCGGAGGCGGGATAACGGCTCTTACAAAATACTATGTTCGAAATCCTACCACAAATGATTTTCAGATTTCTACGACACCTTCTGGTTCGATTATAGATCTTACCTCCTCGCAGACTGGTGACATGATAGTGAATGTAGAATACGGGTTTGGCGACGGGTCAACGACATACAATGTTCCGGATCGCAGAGGAATTTTTGCGAGAGGTGCGGGAACTCATGGATCGAGAGCAAAGGCCGCAAATGGAAATTACGATGGCGGTTCTGTTGGATTCGATGGACAAGACCGATCTCATAGTCATATTCATGGTCTCATTGCCCCCTATCTAAGAATGGCTCCAGGAAATGCAATGGCAGATGGGACAACTTTTGGTGTATCAACAAGTTTAGGTTTACCAACTAATGATGGATCGAATGGTAGTCCTCGAATGGGCGATGAAACAACACCTGCATGGATCGCAGTGAAATACAAAGTGAGGGTAGCATAATGAATTACATTCTCGATAAAGAGACGAAGGAAGTTGTGTGGATCAATAGCGATCCTAAATTGCTAAGTGGGGAAGAATCTTGGAAGGATTTCAATTCAAATCTGCATGAAATTGTGTTTTCGCTCAATTATAATCCTCAAGTAAGTGAAATTTTCAAAGCTGAGACAGAAGGTGGAATTGTAAAAGAGTTCGTATTGAAAATTGTTTACAACAAGCTATCGGGAATCGAACGAGTTCTACAAGATTGGAACGAAGAGATTAACCTTGATATTGAAACTATAGATGAACCCTTAAGAGATGAAAGCGGGGCGATTGTTCCGCATCAACTTCATACTTCATCTGGTTGGATCATTGATCTTGAGAAAAAGAAAGACTCTATGCGTAATCTCGTGAATTCGATATGCGAAACAAAAATAGTTTCAGGTTTTACATCTTCAGCATTGGGGTCTCCTCACTTTTATGGTTCAGATAGAGACGATCAGTTGAATTTAGTTGGATCGGTATCTTTGAATTCCTCCGTTCCTTATAAATGCACCGATTCGAACAATGTGAAAGAATATATTGTCCACTCAGCGCAACAGATAAAGCAGGTTTTGAGTGACGGCGCAATTCGTAAAACTTTCTTGCTTCAAAAAGTTTCAGATTTGAAATCTGCAATCCAGTCCGCCGTGACCGTCGAGGAAATAGATCAAATCGACATTAATTCAGGATGGGGGTAAGTCGAAATTATTTCAGTTGCGTTTTGCGTGCGTTTTTTAAATTTTAAACGCGCGCGCAAACATTCCCCAGAGAAACGAACAGGGAAAGGATGGTAAGCGAAAGTAAGATTAAGGTCAGAAGAAAAATAAATTTTCCCTTCAAGCTGACGATTCCGAATTCCTTGTTGATACGGACATTTTTTTTGGAGAGGATCACTTTGATCTCAACTCTTTTTTGTCCCGTAAAGTAATCGGTGATGATATAAGAAAAACCGCAATAAACGAAAACCGCCGTACTCCAACCGATAAATACAAAGGCCAATTCCCAGAACGGCTTTTGGCTCCAGAGATGTGTGATCGCAACCGTGGAAAAAACGAAAATCGCATAACCGAAAGAGGCGATCATATTGTGTTTCGGAAGTTGGATCAGATATTTGAGAAGGGATTCCAATTCCAAGGTATTCTTATGCCGTAGAGTCACATCCGGACGAAGGTTTGAATTGATTTTTTGAATCTGCCTTTCCAATCCAGGAACGGAAAAAGGAGAAAGAATTCCGTATTGAATGCTGTGACCGATCGAGGCAAAAAGAGTACTGAAGACAAACGCGAGAAACACTTCTCTATGATTGGATGCGGTAAACTCGGGAATCACAGCAGAACCGAAAATATATGCGTAAAAGGCTCCAAAGTAGGCTCCGCTGAGAGCGAAGACCACAACGGCAAACGTGTAGGATATCTTTTTATAAATCAGGTCAAAGAGGAAATTGAATACTTTGTGAACCATGGTTCATTCTCCTCGAGAGGAAAATCCTCAGAAGCTACGTTAAATCCGAATCGGAAATAAGTTTCCAGCAACTTTTTGAATTCGAAATTTGAAAAGGTAAAAGGAGAAACGAAAAAAAAAGGAAAGTGTCTCGCCTCCGAAAAGGATTTCGATTCGAAGACGAGACAAAGAAGAAGTTCTTACGCGAAGGTCAGTTGTCCTTGACGATTTTCGATTTCGATTTTGTTGGAGGCAAGAATTGCCTTGGATTCGAGATTGTATTCCCGGGCAAGAAGAGCTTTTTTGTCCTTTGTTTCTCCCTTCAAGCGAGACGCGGATCTTTCCAAAAGAAGTCCGATCAAAATCCGAGCCGTCGATTCCACGACCTCGAAAGCAACTTCGTCTCTCAAAGAAGAATTTTCCACGGAAGTATAGGCCTCTACGATTTTCTCGAACGTTTCTTTGTTCTCGATCAAAAGGGAAGAGGCGGAGATTTTGGAGAATTCTTCCTCGAAGTATTGACGGAGATGACCTTTTGCGGACATTCCGGAAACGATTCCTCCGATCGCGGCGACGACCTGAAGTTGTGTGGTCCCTTCATAGATGTTCGTGATTCTTACGTCTCTATAAATTCTGGAGATATCGTAGTCGTAAGTGAATCCGGCGCCGCCATGGATCTGAAGTCCGTCATACGCGATCTTATTTGCAAGTTCCGTAATATAATACTTCGATAATGGAGTAAAAAGATTTGCCAGTTTTTCCCATTTACGAATGGTTTCGTCTTTGCGGATTTCCTTTTCGTCCACACCTTTGAGTTTCAGACGTTCCGATTTCCAATGATAGAGGTCGATCGAACGGGAAGCTTCCAGAAGAATCGCTCTCATACCCGCGATTTCACGATCCATCGCAGAAAGCATTTTTCTCACAGCGGGAATGTTTTGGATCGTTTTACCGAACTGTTCTCTTTCGGAAGCATACTTCTTCGCTTCCATGTAGGCCGCGGTCGCGATTCCCATCGCTTGGGCGGCGATGGAAAGTCTGGCGCCGTTCATCATCGCCATAGAATAACGCACCAAACCATAACCTTCTTCTCCGATGAGAATTCCGGGAGAATTCTCATAAACGACTTCGCAAGTCGGAGAACAGTGAAGTCCCATCTTCTTTTCGATCCCAGCGATGAAGACATCGGAGCTTTTAACGAGGAAAAAGGAAAGTCCTCTCGCGCCACTCGTAGGAGTTCCGGTTCTCGCAAGGGTAAGAATCACGGCTGGAATTCCTTCGAACCCACATCCGTGCGTGATAAAACGTTTTGCCCCCGTGAGTCTCCAGACCCCGTTCGCATCCTTGACCGCTTTTGTTTGAAGATTCGGAAGATCGGAACCGTAGTTTGGCTCGGTGAGGGCCATAGCTCCAAACAATTCTCCTCTTGCCATTTTCGGTACGTATTCTTCCACCATTTCGGGGGAGCCGAATCTTTCGATCGTTTCAGCGAGATTGAGACAACCGAGGGTGATGGCAAAAGAGCCGTCCGCTCTGGAAAACATTTCCATCATCATCGTTTGAACGGTCGCAGGAATCCCGAGTCCTCCGTGATGTCTTCCGATGCTGTAAGGGAGAATCCCCGCTTCTTTGACCTGATTGATTCCTTTTACCATCGCTTCGGGAAACGTAACCTTTCCGGAAGAATACTTGAGTCCTTCCACATCCATGTCTTTTGCGAGAGGTGCGATTTGTTTTCCGGCGATTTCACCTCCGGATTCTAAAATCGATTTATAATATTCTAATGCATCTTCGTACGAACCGGGCGCCATCGCCAGTTCTTCTTTTCCATTTTTCTGATATTCTTTTTGATCTTCAAAGTCGCCTTCAAAGCCGTCGATGATCTCTTTCCAGTCTACGATCGTCTGAAAGTTTTCTTGTAGATCCGCGTTGTCCGAGAAATAATTAGTCTCTATCATTTCAAATCCTTTATGAACTTATGTTCAGGTTGATTTTAGTCTTAATGTCACTCCGAGGCCGAATTCCTAACCTGAAAACCGAAATTCTTCCATATCGAACGTTGTTTAGGGAAATCTTGGAATCGAATCTTGTCAGTGCTGGAAAGGTTTTTTTCTGATTCTTCGGCAAAGACGTTTTCCGATCCAAATGCAAGGATCGATTTGTCCGCCTTTGGCCTTTCTTTTCTACAAATCAGCTGGTGTTTCGGATTGTGAATATTTTCTGCGATTCTTTTCACAGAGTAAGAGGGGATCTGAAAGCGTTTCTGTAACAGACCGTAAATGGATGCGAGTAAAAACGTTCCTCTTGCGGAGTTCCTCAGATACTTCCGCTCTCTCTCTGTTTTGTTTCGAAGTTCGGTTTCCATGGAATGGCTCTATTGTTTGCGATCGTTTTTGGTGAACTCCAAGGAGAAAGAATTTCTGTTTCATTCAGAATGGGAGATGAGAATTGGAATTTCCGATTTTTATTTCTAATATCTTTTCAGTAAAGTTTTCGACAATCTCACCGTTTTTACCGGAGGGATGGTTTTCGCCCCAAAAAAGAAGAGAAGAATCCGGAACGGTGTTTTTCATTTTAAAACGATCAAAGGAAGAATTCGTTCTGAAAACTGGCCGTTATTGTCGTGAACCAGGAAAAGAATCGTTTTTTTTCTTGGGTATCACCGTCCAGTTTGCGCATCGTTTTTGAAAAGAATGGATTGGTGGATCTCGTTTGTAAGTTAGAAATCACTTTCGATTTTCGTTGTATTCAAAAAAAGTGATAGAATAAAAAAAAGCCGCCTTGCGGCGGCTTTTTTACCATAAACAACTTGCAAACTAAGTGTGAATTACTTAGTAGCTTCAGCTGCAGCTTTTTTCAAAGAATCTTCAGCAGCTACTGCTTGTTTTTGCAGTTCTTCAGGATTTGAGTGAATCAGTGGGCTCACACCTGGAATACCTGGTGGGAAGAGCAGACCAACTGATGCAACGAAAGATCCTTTCACTTCACCTGGTTTGTAGGTAGTGAAAGCGATTCTGTAAAGACCTCTTACTAAAAGTTTTTTAGTATCGATACTTTTCAGTTCGTCAAAAGATTTTGGAGGATTAGGGATGGTAATTCTTGTAAGAGAGTTGTATTTTGCATGTCTCTCTTCTTTGTAAGTATCATCTCCATCATCATCGTCTTCGAGCTTTTGAAGTGGTTTTCCTTTCGCCGCTTTAGCGATTTGGTCCGGCATAATAGCGGACATTCTTTCAACGCGAATCCAAGTATCGAACCAATTTGGCATTGATTTTTCTTCTGGAGTTGCCGCTTTGAAAGCGTCACTTACTAGGTCTCCGTCGCCTGGTTCACCGATTTCGCCAGTTGGGGAAATCATACGAACTCCCATCTCAGCGATAACAGCAGGAACCCAAACGTAAAGGTAGTATGCTTTTTTGCTTCCATCGACTAAACCGTCTGGCGCTTGTCCTGGCTTGATGTATCCATAGTAATGGATTACAGACCCGTAGGGCAGTAAAGTTTTTACTGTTTCATTTGTCCCTGGGATGGTGCTCTCGCTCAGTACAAAAGAGCTTTTTAGGCTTGGCAGACCGCCGAATGCTCCACAAGCTGTGATGCTTGCAAAGAGTGCGACGGAGATAGCCAAAATCGAAAGTTTTTTCATAGACTCTCCTTAGTTAGGAAAATCACGGTATGGACTCGGGAACTTTTTGTAAATCAATATTGAATAATTTTTTACCTGAAAGTGATAGAATCCGATTAAAATGGAACTTAAAAAAGAATCCAAAGTCTCAAATGGTCCTTAAGAAGCGTGGCTGGCCCGATCTACGGTTTAGAATTCTTTTGGAAAAAACTTCTAAATCACCGAATGAAACGAAGAAGAATTCATTTTTTTTGAAAAAACCGTTTGATCCAGTCCCAAAGATCCAAAAACCAAGCAAGGATTCTTCCGAAGATTGTTGAATACGAATACCTTTCCAGAAGCTCCTGGACTCTTTCCTGTTCTTCCGAAGTAAATTCCAAACGAATGTTGTTTTCTTCGGCCTCCATCTGAACCCTTTCCTTTTTATTTCGAATGTCTACGATCCGAACGTCGACATATTCCCAACCGAGCGACTTTACGCTTTCAAGTCTTCTCTCTCCGGAAATCAAGGTATTGTCCAGATCGATGAGAATCGGATGCAAAAGACCCAGCTTTTGGATGGATTCTTTTAAGGGGCGAAGATCGCCCAAATCTTTTCGGATACGATTCTTAACTTTGATGTCGGAGACTCGGATTTTCATTGTTTCTCAAAAATATTCGGGCGGCTCTCGATTCAATTCAATTCTGCTCTAAACGGTTCAATTTGTTGTAGAATCGGTTGGGAACATAGTTTGGATCTTCTTGACACTGAAGGAATCCATAGGTTTTTGGAATGAAAGCGGGTTTCCATTACGGTTACTCAGTCAATTTCACCATCAGGAAGAACAAATGTCTTTAAAAGATTTTATTTTTACTTCGGAATCGGTCGGAGAAGGCCATCCAGATAAGGTTTGCGACCAAATTTCCGATGCGATTCTAGACGCGTATTTGGAGCAAGATCCAAAGTCTCGAGTTGCTTGTGAAACCTTGGTGACCACGAATTTAGTCGTGATCGCTGGTGAAATTACAAGTAAAGGTAAGGTGGACGCCCAAGAGATCGCGAGGAATGTAATCCGTGATATCGGTTATAACGACATCACGATGGGCTTTGACGCCGACTTCGCGGTTGTCTCCGCTCACGTTCACGCGCAGAGTCCGGACATCTCTCAAGGGGTGACCGAAGGGGAAGGACTTTTCAAAGAACAAGGAGCCGGCGACCAAGGTTTGATGTTCGGTTTTGCGATCAACGAGACTCCGGAACTCATGCCGATGCCGATTTATTATTCTCACGAACTCGTAAAATACTTAGCGGAACTCAGACATTCCAATAAACTCAAATTCTTAAGACCGGACGCAAAGTCCCAGGTCACCGTCGAATACAAAGACGGAAAACCAGTGAGAATCGATACCGTCGTGATATCCACACAACATTCTCCGGATGTCACTCACAAACAGATCGAAGAGTCTTTGATCGAAGAATGTATCAAGAAGGTCATTCCTGCGAATCTTCTCAAGGATACGAAATATTTTATTAACCCGACCGGTCAGTTTATCATCGGCGGTCCTCACGGTGACGCCGGTTTGACCGGAAGAAAGATCATCGTAGATACCTACGGTGGATACGGAAGACACGGAGGAGGAGCATTCTCCGGAAAGGATCCTTCCAAAGTGGACCGTTCTGCGGCGTATATGGGACGTTATATCGCCAAGAACGTGGTAGCTTCCGGCCTTGCGGACAAGTGTGAAGTGCAACTTGCCTATGCGATCGGAGTTGCGGAACCGGTTTCGGTTCACGTTGATACGTTTGGAACGGGAAAAATCTCCGAAGACGAACTCGTAAAAAGAATTCGTGCGAACTTCAGACTGACTCCGAGAGGAATCATCGAATCCTTAAAACTCCTTGAAAAAGGAAGAAAATACAGAGAGACAGCTTCATACGGTCACTTCGGAAGAAAGGGTTCCACCTTTACTTGGGAAGAAACCGACAAAGCCGCGGCTCTAAAAGGATAAGAATCAAATGGGAGCTCCAAGTACAGCAACTGCGACAGAAAAAGCGACTCGTGACGGATACGGGGACGCTTTGCATGAACTCGGGGTTTCCCGTCAGGACGTCGTGGTCCTCGATGCGGATCTTTCCGGATCAACAAAGACGAATAAATTCGCAAAAGCGTTTCCAGAACGATTTTTTAACGTAGGCGTCGCCGAACAGAACTTAGTCGGACACGCGGCCGGGCTCGCACTTTCCGGTCTGACTCCGTTTGCTTCTTCCTTTGCGATGTTTCTCGCGGGAAGAGCCTGGGAAGTGGTCCGTAACAGCGTCGTCTATCCATTCTTAAACGTAAAATTGGTAGCGTCTCACGGCGGAATCACAGTGGGTGAGGACGGAGCGTCCCACCAATGTATCGAGGATTTCGCGATCATGAGAGCCATTCCCGAAATGACCGTGATCTGTCCTTCGGATTACAACGAATGCAAACAGATCATCCATGCGATCGCTGACTACAAAGGTCCGGTGTATGTTCGAGTCGGTCGTCCCAACGTCCCTGTGATCGAAAGAGAGAATTATCAATTTGTAATCGGAAAAGCCGAGGTGATGAGGGAAGGAAAGGACGTTCTCATCATTGCAAATGGAGTGATCGTAAACGAGGCCATGAAAGCAGTCGAAGAATTATCCAAAGAAGGAATTTCCGCGACTCTTCTCAATATGGCGACGATCAAACCGATCGACAAAGAAGCCATTTTGAAATACGCCAAACAGTGCAGAGCGGTCGTCACCTGTGAAGAACACAACGTGGTCGGCGGACTCGGATCCGCGGTGAGCGAATTTCTTTCCGAAGAATATCCGGTTCATATCCTGAAAGTGGGAATGAAGGATCAATTCGGGAAATCCGGAACCTGGAAAGAACTTTTGGATTATTTCGGCCTTCGTTCTAAGAATATCGTTGAGGCCGCGAAAAAAGCGATTCAACTCAAAGGATAATGTTTTTCATCCATTCTTCTAAGATCGGTATTGTATCTTTTTATGACTGAGTTCCCATGGATTGTCAAGAAGTGGGGAGCAGAAAGTTTTTGATCGGCGTTCCGATTACGAGCGACGAAAGAGTGAAGAGCGGACAAAATTCTTCTTTTATTTTCTCGGACTTTGAGTTGAAAGATGGCGAGCACACAAACTCCTGACTTAAACGAAATCACCGAGGAAACCACGAAGTCAAGCGGAGGACCTTGGAAGGTGGTCCTCTGGGACGACAACGAACATACCTACGAATACGTGATCGAGATGCTTATGGAAATCTGTACGATGTCCGTCGAGAAAGCGTTCCTACACGCGGTCCAGGTCGATCAAGAAAAAAGAACGGTCGTCTTTTCCGGAGAATTTGAACACGCAGAACACGTCCAAGAGAGAATCCTCACCTACGGAGCCGACCCGAGGATGTCCAATTCGAAAGGATCGATGAGCGCTACCCTCGAGAGATAAAAGTTCGCTATTTCATTTTCAACCGATAAGCTTTCGTCTTTTTCAGAAGAACCGTCGTAGTTACGACGTCTTCTCGTGAAAGTCGCGCCCCCCACCCTGATTGGGTGGAGGAGGCGGGTCTGTGGGAAATTTTGGCGCATATTTCTCTAACACAAAAAGATCCATTTTTCAAGAAGAAAATCTGTTTCGAAACTAGTAGGAACTCCGACAAGTTCGCAAAAAAAACTCCTCCGAAAAAGACGAATCTCTCCGAAGGAGCCAGTTGATTCACAAGGTTAAAGGTTCATGTTCACGACTAACTTCACCGCAGGTTCCGACCAAGCGTGGATCGCTTCCTCGAAACTACAGGTTTTTGTAACCACTTTCTCGGGAAGGATCTTTTTTTCTTCGATCTTCTCCAACATTTTTGGAATAAATTCTCTTGAATCAACCCTTCCAATTTTAAGCGTCGCACCCGTATTATATAATTCTAAATAAGGAATCTCTAATTTATTGGTCCAGTGAACGGAGGCACATCCGTAGATTCCTTCCGTGGAAAGGGACCTCAAACAAAAATCCCAACCTTCTTTGAGTCCGTGACAATCGGCGATGAGAGGAAATTTTTTCGACCAAGCTTTGGGAAGAGAAGAATACGGAGCGACCGTCGCACCCAGATCGTTGGCGATCTTGAGCCTTTCCTCGTCGTTGTCGATGTAGAGAACTTCAGAAGCGCCCATTCCGACGGCAAGAGAAGCGGAATACAATGCGATGCTGGAAGCGGAACCGCCCAAGACCATCACGGGAGTGTTCGGTTTTTTTTCCAACCACTGACCGACGAGCTTCCAGGCTTCGACCATGTTGTCACTGATGGCCGCGAGAGCGATCGTATCCGCCGTGGAAGGCATCGGTATGAGCATCTGAGTCGCAAACGGAACCCAAATTCTTTCTGCGAGTGCCCCGCCGAACTGTTTTGCTCCGGGACCCATTCCGTAAAAACTCGCGAAAGGAACGGAATTGCAGGCTTTTGAATGTCCATCCTTACATTCGGGACAAAGCCCGCAGGAAATCTGAAACGGGATGATCACCTTGGTTCCTTTTGGAAATTGGTTTTCGATCTCCGGGCTTGTCTCCTCGATGACTCCCACAAATTCGTGTCCGATCGGAATTCCCGGACGCATCAACGTGTCTCCGTTGACGATCGGAATATCCAGATCACAACGCGAGACGGCGAGGGGTTTTACGATGGCCTGATTTTTCCCTTGGATTGTCGGTTCCGGAATTTCTTCCCATTCTAAAACATTCTTTTTTTTGAATACGATTCGTTTCATAATTCACCTTTGTTCTTTATTGTGGGCCGCTTCCGAATCGAAAAAATGGTTTCGGCGCCTGTGGAATTCTCCGCTTCGAATCCCCGGAGTTTCTTTGCCTTGGACAGATTTCATTTTTCCGATCCTGAAGGAAAATATTCGCTTTAGAAACGATTGAATTCTTATGGTAGAACGATGCCGGACTCCAAATAAAAAATCGTTTTATTAAATTAAATAAAAAGAATATTCAAATCCCTTGAAATACTGCCTTCCTCTTTTCCACAAAAGAGGCGAGCCCTTCTTCCGCGTCCTTTGTCTCCATCAAGGAGAGCAACTGGGGAAAAAGATCTTCTGCGGCTTTCGATTCTCCGAACTGAACCGAATCCAGAGCGGATTTGAGCGTCGCAAAAACTCCGAGAGGAGCTTGGGCCGCGATCATTTCCGCGAGTTGAATCCCCCTGGAGACGAGTTCGTTTTTTTCTACGATTTCTTGGATTAGGCCGATGCGGAGGGCTTCTTCCGCTTCGAAAGGTTCTCCGGTGAGAATGTATTTCATTGCGTTTCCCCAACCGCACTGCGCTGGCCAACGCAGTGTTCCTCCGGCGAACGGGAAAATTCCTCTCTGCACTTCCACTTGCGCAAAGACTGAACGTTTTGCCGCGATTCGGATATCGCTCGCGAGCAAAAGTTCGATTCCAAGAGTGATACACATTCCGTGAACGGCGACGACGACCGGTTTGGTCCTTCGACGTCCGGTGGTTCCCCAAGGATTGATACTCTCTTCAGGAAGAGGAAAACGTTTTTCTTTTTTTAAGAATTCGGCGACGTCCGTGAGTTCCAATCCGAGCGTAAATTGTTTTCCGTTTGCGTAGACCAAGCCGACTCGGATCGTTGGGTCTGCTTCCATCTGGTCGTACGCTCGACTCAGGGCAAAGAGCATCTCCACGTTGAACGCATTTCTTTCTTCGGGTCGGTTGAAGATGATATGTAAAATGGGACCTTTTTTTTCCGCGAGAATCAGTTCCGACATTCTTCCTTCCTTAGATAGACTATTTGGTCTATCGCAATTTGAATTCTTTGTAGACTAATTAGTCTACAAATTTTTAGTTTTCCTTGAACTTTTTTTAGGTTCTGGGACTCTGATCCATTAGTATGGCTCAGAATTTAGAAAAACAGAGTAATCCTTACGATCGTCTGATGACTTCCGCCTTGGATTTATTCTATCACAGGGGGTATTCCGGGACTTCGACAAACCAGCTGATCGCGGATTCCGGAACCCACAAGGCCAGCTTTTATCGATATTTTCAATCCAAAGAAGAGATCGCTCTCGAATATCTCAAACTGCAAGGGGAAAATTTTGAAAACGGTCTCCAGAGAATGATGGAGCGTGCGACTTCTTGGAAAGAATTTATCAACACTTGGAACGGAGTTCTTCTGAAACAAGTGAAGAGCGGAAGATTTTTAGGTTGTCCGGTCGCGCGTTTTATCAACAGCGTCGAAGAGAAGAACGAAGAATTTGAGATCGTCTCCGACAAAATCATAGAGGGTTGGATTCGTATTCTCGAATCGTATTTCGAATCGGAAAAACGGAAAGGCAACTTGGATTCTTCCGTAAATGCTCTCACGTCCGCCAAAAAAATTCTTAAACTCTTTCAAGGAAGTTCGCAACTCTTTCGAATTACAGGAAAGACGGAGTATTTTCAGGAACTCAAAGCGGAAATGATCGAGGTTTTGAGCCGCGATAGAAAATAGAAATAGTTGAGAGTAGAGCGTAGGAACTCCTTCAAAGGAACCGTTTTGAAACTTGTTAAATGGTAATCTGCAAATCAAAACTTAAATTGGAGAATAAATATTTGCTTCCATCCTAACTCACCTTTGATGCGACCGGAGGTCGGACTTGAAATCCAGATCAAGATTTTTCTTTGCGATTCTTTTGTCGCAACAACTGAATGTCTTAGAAAGGAATCCTGTGGGAACTACTACATTTATTGAATGGAACCGGGGATTTAGAATCGCAAGACCAGTCAATGGTACAAAATCAAGTGGGAACTCACAAAAACTGGTAATCTCGGAGTCATGCATCATTCGAAGTCATTGTTTCCTCTTAAATTTAGATCATTCTCAAAATCCTGTGGGAACTATTACATTTTTTAAATGGGATAGAGGATTTAGAATCGCAAGGCTAGTCAATGGGACAAAATCAAGTGGGAACTCACAAAAACTGGTAATCTCGGAGTCATGCATCATTCGAAGTCATTGTTTCCTCTTAAATTTAGATCATTCTCAAAATCCTGTGGGAACTATTACATTTTTTAAATGGGATAGAGGATTTAGAATCGCAAGGCTAGTCAATGGGACAAAATCAAGTGGGAATTCACACAAATATTAGATCTTAGAAGAAGGGCTTGCCCTTTTTTATATATCACCTCTGAACCGGATTTGAAAATTTCTCTGATTCGCTTCCGAAGGTCATTTTTCTTTAGGATTGAGCGTGGAGAGTCTCTTAAGGAAACGTCGATCGAAAAGATCTTGGAGAGAGCTATGATAAGATTTTCAAAAAAAATCCAATGAGCTATTCCGTCATTGTTGAGTTGGAAAATGTCAAACTTGATCTCTTTTCCAAAGAGATGTGTCGTTTTGGATAATATATTAAAACTTTTGTATATTCTGAAATTCTGATATTTTGAAAAATAGGCGAGGTGAAAAGCGTGAAAACCCCCGTTTTGAGGCGGAGGCGTTTGCTTTGAAAAAGAATTATCCTTTTTTCTTTACTAAGATCTTTCTTTCGATCTCGAAAATCTTTTCGGCGAGTTTTTCTTTGCCGTGTTTTTTCTTATCGTTTTCTTTTAAGAACAGATCTTCTCCGAATTTTTCGAAGGCGTCGTTGGCTTTGATATTTTTCAAACCGATGATTTGGAGATGAACGGCTCCGGCGGGAATTCCAAAGTCGTTTCCTCTGTCTTCCACGGAGAGAACTCTCGTGATCGCCGTGACCGTGTCTCCGCTAAAAGAAGGTTGTGTGTGATATCCTTCGGTGAATCCGAGATCCCAGATCATGTTTTCCGTGATGTCTCTGGAAGCCATTCCGCATAACCAAGCGAAGACGAGACCACCGTAGACGACCGGCTCTCCGCCCATCGGACCCGAGATTCCCGCGGAATAGAGTTTGTCATAGTGAAGAGGGTGCGTGTTTCCGACTCTGTAGGTCCAAGGGAAATGTTCGTCCGTGATCGTTCTTCCGTTTTGATGGATATAAATTTGTCCAGCTTTGAAATTTTCGAAATAGGTTTCAGACCAGGTAGCCGATTTGAATTCGCTCGGAAATTTTAGAGAGGGGAGTTCGATTACCGGCGCGTCTGTTTCCGGAAAAAAGGCTTCCTTGACCACCGGTTTCGGATTTCCTTTCGGTTTTCCGTTGGATTGATAGATCATGATCTTTCTTTCATATTGAAGAACCAATTCTTTCTTTTGGTTTAAACAAATCGTACGGACGCTTACGATTCCCGGTTTGTCCGGTCCTTTGTCGTCCACTTTGAGAATTTTTGTTTTCGCGGAAAGAGTGTCCCCCGGGTAGACGGGCTTTAAGAATTGAACGTTGTAATAACCGAGATTCGCGAGGGCCTTTTCGGAATCGTTTTGAACTCCGAGGGAAAGAGCGATATTAAAAACCTGAAGGGAGGATACGAGCATATCCTGAAACCCGTGTGCCTGAGCGTAGGCGGAAGAAAGAAAGAGTGGATTTGCGTCCATAAAGGTAGTCGCAAATTCTTGCGCGAAAGCTCGATCGATCGTGATTTCTCTTGGGTGCTCGAAAATTTCGCCTTCGGTAAATTCTTCCAGATATCTTCCGTAAATATTTCTTTTTACTTGATCCTTGGAAACGGGCGTCCCGGGAGCAAGTTCTGCAAAAGGTTTATTTGGAACTTTAGTCATAGTAATCGGCCTCTCGATCTTTTTTCGTTTTTTCCAGTCTTTTGTCGGCAATCTTGCGGAAAAGTTTTTTCTTCTTCGAATTCTCTGGAGAATCTGCAAAGAATGGGTGCGGAACGGAGATCTTTTCGGAAAGCCTGTCGGAGTTCCGACGTTCTTTCGTGAAAGTCGCGGGCCCCACCCTGATTTTCGGGTGGAGGGGTGGGGGGCGGAAAAACTCGGGGGAGTTCTCTCTATCACAAAATCAAACTTTTTGCAACTAACTCTCGGATCTCCTCCGCGCTAGGAACTCCTACAAAAATTCGCCTCGATTCTTGTTTGTTACGAAAACGCCTTCCAGCTTGACCTCAAAATTTCCGGTCCGAAAAAAACTCTCGCCGGTGCTCCGAGGTTCGCAAAATTAAATTCAGAACAAGTCTCTTTGTTCCTCTTAGGTTGGTAGAACTTCTACGATCTGTCCCAGATTACTTACCGCCGTAAAAGCCGTCTAAATCTTCTCTTGTCCCAAAACGAATTTCGAATTCGGTTAAGATTTTTTTTTCAAGATTCGGATTCCGATCGGTTTCCGAGAACATATGATTCCAAGTATTCACATAAAGAATCGGTCTTTTTTGATCGTGCTTCAACAGATCCGGTTTGAGAATCGAATCCAAATGTTTTACGGGATCGGCGTCAAAGCTTTGATCGCCTCCGTAGACATTCTTGAGATGAATCGCGCTCCATTCTCCCGTTTTCGAAAATTGAACGCGGAGACTTTCAATGTCCTTGGATCTTCCATAACGAAACTTTCTGTAAATTCGATACACAAAATCCTTCCAAGCAGAAGGATGTCTTTCATCCCGAAAGACAAGACTCAATTCGATTCTTTTTCCGGAAGACGTTTCCCTCGCGGAGCAATAGACGGCTTCCAAAGAATTTCCGTCTTCGATATCGTTTGCGGGTTGGGCAAAGACCGGGAGTTCTTCTAAAGAACATTCGGGATTTCCCGTAAAGTGGGGAAGGTCGTTTTTTCCGATTTCACAATTGGAAATCCAGAAGAGAAAAAGAGAAAGGATAAGAATTCGTCGAAAGAACATAGATTCGTGTTTTAATCTTCGTTCTCCCCCGGTCAATTGCAAACTCCCGCATCTCGATCGCTTTTTATAAGAATTCCAAGAACGAACGTTCGAGGTTTGAAACGAGAAATCAGGGCATCTCTTTTCGAATCTAGACTTTTGTTATCTTTTTGATTCTTTATGGAAGATCCTTCCTCAACGCTTCCCATTTTTTTACCGTTTTGGAATCGGATTCTTCTCACATTTGAATTATTTTTGGAATCGGATTTCAGAATTTCCGAACTTCCGGATTCTTCCTTCTAAAACTCGGATTCTTTCTTTCAAAAAATGGATGAAGTCTTCGTAGCCTAAAAGAGATTGGTGGAGATGTTACCCGAATTCAAAGCAGATCAACCCGAACGAACCAAAAACGAAATCCTTGAGAAAATCAAAACGATCCGAGAGGAACTTCCGAAACTTCTCGAAAAAAAAGAAAGGACTTACGAATCCGTCATTCGTCCTTTGAACAATCTCGTACAAGAAATGCAGATCGAGTTTACGGTTCTTTCTCATCTCAATAGTGTTCGGAATTCGAAAGAAATTCAGGCGCTCTATACCGAAGTCCTCCCGGAGATCACCGCGTTTTATTCCGACCTCGGACAAAACGAAGAACTGAACAAGGTATATCAAGAAATTCTTAAAAACGAAGAATCCACACTGAGCGTTCCTCGGAAAAAAGTTTTGAAAGACGCGATCATCCAATTCAAGTTGAGCGGAATCGGACTTCCGCAAGAAACCAAAAAAAGAATCCAGGAAATCTCCATCCAACTCAGCGACCTTGACAATCAATTCTCTCAAAATCTCTTGGACGCCACCAATGCCTACGAATTGATCCTGGATAAAAAAGAGGACGTGGAAGGAATTCCGGAATCGGACCTGAATTCCGCAAAAACGAAGGACGGAAAGTTTCGATTTACGCTTCAGATGCCGAGTTACATCGCTTATATGACCCACGGTCCCAATCGTTCCATTCGAGAAACCTTATATAAGGCTTACACCACGAAGGCTCCGCAGAATGGAAAGCTCATCGAATCGATCCTCGCGCTCCGGGACGAACTCGCGCATCTTCTCGGTTATCCGAATTACGTGGAACTTTCTCTCGCGACAAAAGTCGCCGATTCCGGAGAAACGGTTCTTCGGTTTTTAAGAGATCTCGCAGTGGAAGCGAAACCGATCGCACAAAAAGAATTCGACGATCTTTCCGATTTTGCAAAAACTTTGGGAATCGATTCTCTCCAAGCGTATGACACTGCTTATGCGAGTGAAAAACTTTTGAAAGAAAGATTCGACTTCGACGAGGAACAGACCCGCCCTTATTTCGAAAAGGAAAAAGTAGTTTCCGGAACATTCCAATTCTTGCAACAACTCCTCGGTTTGGAATTTAAAAAAACCTCCGCAAAAGTTTGGGAAGAAAAAGTGCAGGTTTTCGATCTCTACAAAAACGGGATTCTTCTTTCCCGTTTGTATCTGGACCTCGAAGCCAGAAAGGACAAACAAGGCGGGGCCTGGATGCACAATTGGTATTCCAGAAATCGTATCTCCGGAGAGGAAATTCTTCCCACTGCGTTCGTGGTTTGTAACTTTCCCGTTTCCACTTCCGATTCTCCTTCGCTCTTGAAACACAGCGACGTGGTCACTTTTTTTCACGAGATGGGTCACGCGCTTCATCACCTCTGCACGAAAATCGAAGAACCTCCGGTCAGCGGAATCAACGGTGTGGAATGGGACGCCGTGGAATTTCCATCTCAGTTTCTGGAGAATTTTGCAACCGAAGCGAGCGTTCTTAGAATATTCGGAAAACATCATATAACCGGAGAAACGATTCCGGATTCCATGATTTCAAAGTTGAAAGAAACAAAAAACTTTCTTTCAGCGATGGGAATCGTTAGACAACTCGAGTTCTCTCTTTTCGACATTCTCATCCATCAAAAGCGTCATTCCGAGGAGGAAGTTCATCAAATTCTTCAAGACGTAAGAAAGGAAGTGAGCGTCGTGATTCCTCCTTCTTACAATCGTTTTCAAAACGGATTCTCCCATATTTTTTCCGGAGGTTATGCGGCCGGGTATTACAGTTACAAATGGGCGGAGGTTATGAGTGCGGACGCCTTCTTCGCGTTTGTCGAGAAAGGAGTTTTTGACCCGGATCTGAGCGGAGCGTATTTCGGCGAAATTTTGGAGAAGGGTGGGAGTGAGAACGCGATGGTCCTTTTTAAGAGATTTTTAGGAAGAGAACCCAAGGTGAGTTCTCTTCTCAAACTCTACGGTCTCAAAGCGGCTTGAGGAAGAATTAAGAAAGACTCTTTCTAAAACTCTGAAGCAAGGATTCCTTTCCTGCTAAGAGGACTTCGACCTGATCTTGATCAATGTTGTAGACTACATTGCTTCTGAGTGCGTCTTTGAACTCGTTCTGGTTGATCTGCTTCTGATCGTAACTTTCTTTTAAAAAATTATACCAGCCGGCCAAGAGAACTTTGAGATGGGGAAGTTCCCGGATCGGGATAGAGATTACTTTTTCTGGTTCCATAAAGACCAGAGCAGGCTAATTCCGACAACAAGGGAGTCAAATCAATTTTAGAATGGGAAAATAAGAATTTGCTTTGGTTTATTCCACTTTGACTTTTGCCCTCGCGATGATCCTCCGAAGTCTATCTTTTTCCTTTTCTATGATCGCCGGTCCTTCCTTCGTTTTCATAAACTGGAAGTATTCTTTCCAACCTTCCAAAAAATCCAAGGGATGATTGTTCGGAAAGAATTTTCTGAGTTCCTCATCGACCACAGTGAGATTGGCGAACGCCGAACAATCCGCCATCGTAAAGCTTTTTCCCGCGACGTAAGGGGAGAATCGAACGACTCTCTGCAGAGCCTTTACTCCTTTTACCAAAATCGGATGCACTTCGTCTAAGAGTGTTTGGTGAACTTCTTTTCCTCGCGTGGACGGGATATAAATTCTTCTCGCGGGAAGATCGACATACGTTTCGATCATCGTCGTGATCTCTCTCACGAGCGCGGCTTCCCAAGGATCCTCCGGTATGAGTCTCGGCTCTTGTGGAAACATCGTATCTAAAAATTCTAAGATGGCCCCGGATTCGAAAAGGAATTTTCCTTCGACTTCCAGGACCGGAATTTTTCCCATCGGACTGATTTTTAAAAACGCTTCTTCCTGGGAAGGTGCGATCCGTATCTGTTCGAACTCCAATCCCTTTTCTAAGATTCCGAGTTTTACCTTGTTTACATAATTGCTGAGACTCGCGCCGTGAAGTTTGATCATAACGGAGGAGATTGGCATTCTGTGTTCCGAGGAAAAGTTTTTTTTCTATGTTATCTGAGATTGTTCACCTTTACCATAACATAGGAAAAGCAGATCTGAAAGTCCAAAGACCATAGTTTTACCCGAAACGTTAGAATCTTCCGGTTTTTGTGGCAAAAAAAGGTGTTCAAATTTGTTAAGGGCTTCTTATTTAGAAAAAACTCATTTTGAATCGAAGGATTGTATGAAATTAAAAAACACATACCAAGTTCTGATTCCGATCCTTGTGATAGCGACATTTTTTGGAAATTGCTATCGCTTTAGGATAGGAAAACAGTATAAACCGCAACCGACTCTCTCTATTGAAGGTAAGGTGGCTCTTATTCATGAAAATCACGCAGTGAAAAAGTATGGATATATTGATGAAAAAATTTTCTTAACCGAATTTGAAAACGAACTCAAAGACATCAAAGGTCTGGAAATCGTTTCCTTTCGCGAAAGCCGTAACAAAATTCAAGAACTGAAATTGGATCCTGAACTCGCGAATATCAATCTCCATGATCCGATCGCTCTCAAAGCGAATCCGGCATTGCTTGCTAAATTATCCGAAAGTCTTGGGACTAAATACGCAATTGTAGTATATTCGGATGAGGGTGCATTTCCTCTTGTGGATACATTGTTGGTGCTTTCTTCCGGTGCTTATTTTTCGAATACGATGGGGAACGGAAGAGGTATTTTTCATTCTGCTTCCGTTATTGAATTGAAATCTTCCGAACTTCTCTTCCAAGAATTTATTTCTTCTGAAGATTCTCCCGTAAGCGGTCCGGGAAGAGGTAGAAAACTTGCATCCGTTTTGGTCAACGGATTGATCAACGCAAAGGCGGCAAACTGATATGAAACACAAGACTCAACTTTTCCTGATTCTACTGAGCGTTCTTTTTTGGACGACAACCTGCGTAGACATGCCTTATCGTGCGAGGGTGTATTCGTCCGCTCCAAGTCCTAAGATGAATGAATTGAAAACCAAAAAATGGGCTATTCTACCGACATTGACTGTTTATCCGGTAGCCGCCATTAGTAGCCAAATCGATGGTCGCTTCGACTCTATGAAAGTCACGAATCCGAACTTCATCCAGGCAACACCTTCCGATATCAAAAAATCTCTCACGGATGTTTCTTTTACTAAATCGTTGTCGAAAATATATACTTCTGTTTGGGAAAGAGAAAAAACGGAACGGATTGTATTGGCATCGGGTAAGGAACTTTTACAAGCACAATTTGTAAAAGCCATGAATGATGGCGCCTTGGCGAATGCCGCTACGGTTCCACAGCCAATCGAAACGGACGACGATTTCTTTGTTAGCGATTTGAAGGGATTGGAAGGCGATTTTAAAAGTCTGAAATTAAAACAAGACTATGCAATTCTTCCAGTTCTTTTGGATTATAGACCGCACGTCACGGTCACGGACATTTATATCGTTGTCTTTCCTGTTTTCTTAGGAAAAAAAGTATTAGAAAGTTATAATATGACTTATTTCGTAGTGGATCTAAAAACCGGAAAAAACATACGGACTATTCGTAGCGTCTTAGGCAACGGTGGAGTCGAAGATTCTAACATACAAATTGACTCGATGATTAGTCAGGTTTTGGAGAACTAAGATGAAATTAAATCAGCATTTAAGCATATTGCTCGGATTTGTATTTTTGATTCTTACAAATTGTAAGACGTTTTATTATTACGAAGCAAATTACCTTCCAGAGGGCAAAGAAATCGACGGATCAAAAATCCTTTTGATCTTACCGAGCTATAGTGATCACATTCTCGAGGATGTTTACCATACACCATTCTTAGAAAATCAAAGGAAGAATGCGCTTGGAAAACCGAAAAAAGGCGGTATTGTTGAGATCTCTGTTGATCCAAGAAAACAATTCCAAGATTCTCTTGCGAGGAAAGGTTTTAAAATGTTCTTAGAAGGCTCGTTGTATTCGTCTCTTAAAAATACAATTTCTACGGCCAATCCTTCGGTACAATATCTGGAAGAGAAAGACGAAAAAAGATTAGCACCGGAGATTCAAAAGACATTTAAGAATCCTTTCGTTCCTTTGAGTCCGGCGCTTCGCGAAGAACTCAAAAAGAAGAATATCGAATATGTTTTGGTTCCGTTCGCATACAGTAGCCCGGGAAACGAGCTATTTAAAAAAACGATTACTGTTCAACAGAAGGATAACAACAACGGTGGCGGATCGACCACTGAGACAAAAAGTACTGCGACTCTTGAAGCCGGTTCGATTGTCGGTGTTCGTTTGCAGTTAATCGAGGTGAAGAGTGGTGAGAGCGAAAAAATCTCGAGTATTTACATTCCATGGAAAGATTTGGATTCTGTTAAACCGAATTTTCAAGAAAGCGTACTGAAATTAGTACAAGGGATTTTTCCTCCAAAATCTTGATGACTTGATAGAATTAAATTTGTTAAAGGCCGTCCAGGAAAGGAATTTTTGGACGGCTTTTTCTTTCCGAATCCTCCTTTTTCTTTTTCCCCGAAAAAAGTCTTTCTCTCATTTTTCGATGAGCTAATTTCGACCTTCAAAAGGAATTCTTAAAAATGGCAAAAACGGCAATCATCACCGGCGGGACCGTGGGAATCGGTTACGAACTGAGCAAGCTAATCGCGGCGGACGGATACGATCTGATTCTTGTGGCAAGAAACGAAAAAACTCTCAAATCCGTTAAAAAGGAAATCGAATCGTCTTACAAGGTGAAGGTGGATACACTTTCTCTCGATCTCGCCGATCCGAAATCACCGAAGAAGATCTTTGATTTTGCGAAAAAATCGAAGGCGATCGTTGAAGTATTGGTGAACAACGCAGGTTTCGGTACGAGCGGAAGATTCGATCGTATGGATCTCAAAAAAGAACTCGCGATGATACAAGTCAATGTGACCGCTCTTACGGAACTCACTCATCTTTTTCTTACGGGAATGGTGGAAAGAAAGACCGGAAAAATTCTCAACGTCGCCTCTACAGCCGCGTTCCAACCGGGACCGAACATGGCGAATTATTATGCGACCAAGGCCTATGTCCTTTCTCTTTCCGAAGGAATCTATGAAGACGTCCGAAAGGACGGCGTTACGGTTACGACGCTTTGTCCTGGACCGACCAAAACCGAGTTTTTCGAAAGGGCTCAAATTACAAATTCGAAACTTCTCAATAACCCGATGGCTCCAATCATGAGCGCAAAGGATGTCGCCGAGATCGGATACAAGGCGCTTAAAAATGGAAAAGCGGTCGTAGTCGCCGGAACCTTAAATAAAATCCTGGCTCAGAGTGTAAGAATCACACCACGATTTATCATTCGAAAGATCGCGAAGATCCTAAATCAAAACGGATAACAAAATGCAGGGATCGATCCTAGATTTAGCGGTTCCATTTTTCCTGGTCCTCATCGGAATCGAAGTTTTTTATTCCTATGTTTCCGGAAAAAAAGTCTATCGATGGAACGATACGATCGCCGATCTGAGCACCGGAATCCTTTTTTCTTTGACCGGTATTCTGGTTACGATCGTTTCCCTTTGGGTCTATGAGAATTTTAGAATATTCTGTTCTTTGCAGACCTTGTTCGGAGTCCCCGAACTTCCCCTCGGGCCTCCGATCGTGTGGGATCACACTGGAATCCGTTTGGATTTTAAGAATCTCGGAGGTTGGATTTTCGTATTTCTCGCGGTCGACTTCGTTTATTATTGGTTTCATCGAGCGACGCACGAAATCAATTTTTTATGGGCATGTCACGTTACTCACCATTCGAGTGAAGAATTCAATCTTTCCGTCGCGCTCAGGCAATCCAGTTTTCAGAGAATTTTCGAATACGCGTTCAATCTGACGATCGCCTTTTGCGGAGTTCCCTGGCAGGCGTTTCTTTTAGCACACGGAGTTCTAAAAATCTATCAGTTTTGGGTGCACACACGTCTTATCGGAAAACTTGGTTTTTTAGAGGAGATTTTGGTGACACCTTCGCATCATCGAGTGCATCACGGAAGAGATCCGAAATACATCGATAAGAATCACGGTGGAATTTTGATTTTCTGGGATCGGATTTTCGGATCGTTCGCGAGGGAAGAAGAGGAGCCGATCTACGGTCTTACAAAACCGGTCAAGACCTTTGACCCGGTTTACACGAATCTTCATGTGTATGAAGAAATTGGTGAATTGATCGGAAAGGCGAAAACATGGAAGGATAAGATCCTGATTCTACTGAAAGCTCCCGGATGGCGGCCCGCGAATATCGGACCTTCTCTCTTGCCTTCGCCGATCGATCGCGCACGTTATGCGAAATTTGATCCGGTCGTTTCCAAGGAGAGAAGGATTTTCGGTGTGATCGAATTCTTTGTTTGGACGATTCTTTCACTTCTCGCCCTTCGGTTTTTCAAATCGGGAACCGTTCCCATTTGGAAACTTTTTCCCGTCGTCTTGTACTTAATCTATGGATTTCATCATACTGCAAAGATTTTGGACGGAAGGGAATGGAATCGAACTTCGCTGGGAATTCTCGCTTTCGGAGCCCTGATCGTTTCCTGGATTCTCTTTTTTCTTTGAACCGGGATTGAAACCAGAATCGAATCCGAAAGGATGACTTGAGAAGGCGAGTCGGAATATGTCAGCGCGAAAAATTCAAATCTTTGTTACTCTTTTTGTTCTCGCGTTGTTTTCTTTTCCCGTTTTCGGGATCGATCTAGTTCATCTCAAAGATTCTCCGATCGATCGAGAAGAATCTCTGGAATACTTTGTGGACGAGAACGGCGGGCTCTCGTTTTCGCAGATCCGAGATTTGGCGGGAAAAGGGAAATTTACCGTTTCGAATATTAGCTCATTCGGATATACGAATGCATCCGTGTGGGTTCGAATTCGAGTGGAGAATTCTTCCAATCTCCCGATTCGATGGATCGTGGAATATCCGTTCCCGAACGTGGATCTTGTCGAATATTACGATGAGAAAAAAGGAGAATCCCCGTTTTACCGCGCGGGAAATTCCTTTCCTTTTACGGTAAGACCGATTCAAAATCGAATTGCCGCTTTTCCTTCCGTCGGCCTTCCTCATTCTAAGAAGGACATTTTTATCAAAATACGATCCGCGTCCCGGGTTCAGATTGCGTTTCGATATTACGGTGCATTGTTATATTATAAAAAAGTAATACATGAACAACTTTTCTTCGGCCTTTTTTTCGGTTCGATGCTGATCCTTGTTTTTTATAATTTTCTTCTATATATCTATACGAAAGAGAGAAATTATTTTTTCTTTTCCATTTATATCCTGGGTTTTTCCTTTTTTCAATTTGTTCTGGAAGGTTTCGGATTTCAAATTCTCTGGCCGAATGCGGTCGGATGGACCGGACCGAGTATTCCATTCTTTTTTTTGATTTGTCTGTCGCTGATGTGTTTGTTTGCGAACGCGTATCTGGACTTAAAGAATCGCTCCAAAAGTTCGTATCGTTTTTTCAGAATTTCTCAGTTTCTTTTTCTGGGGTTTGCGCTGATTTCTCTTTGGATTCCGGCTCGATTCAGCATTTTTTTTGCGATGGTCCTTTCTTGTATTTGTGTGATTCTTCTTTTCGTAAACGGAGTTCGAAGCGTTTTCTGGAATCAAGGGAGCGCCTTTTATTTTCTTTCCGCCTGGGGAATTTTGGGAACCGGAGCGATTCTTTCTTTATTTGCTCAGAACGGATGGATGCCTAATTGGAACTTCCGTTTTTGGATCGTTGAATTGGCTTCCATCTTTCATGTCGTTTTAATGGGTCTGGGCCTTGCAGATCGAGTGAAACTTTTGTCGCGGGTCCTTTCCTCAAAAATTGAAGAATTGGAATCGACAAAACTTGTCGCCGAACATTCCGAAAAAAGATTTAGAAATCTTTTCGAGGAATCGGAGGAGTTTTTGTTTACGATGGATACGGACGGAAAGATCCGAAACGCCAATAAATCCTTGGGACGTCTTTTAGGTTTCGACCCGGAAGAAGTGATCGGATGGGATTTTCTGGATTTGATCTATGTTCAGAGCGGGGTAGAGACGTCCTTTCCGAAAATTCTCGCGCAGGAAAAAATCGACGAACTTTTACGACGGGGGAAAAGCTCCGAGTTTGCGGTGGAATTCCGTCAAAAATACGTTCTCGAACCGAGGCAGATCCGGGTTCGTCTTCAACTTCTTGATCTTGGTGAAAAGAAAGGAATATTAGGAAAAGCTTATGAATTGAACGAGGATATTCTTTCTAAATTTATCGTCAGCGAATCCATGCACTTTACGTTGAATAATTATCTGAGAAACGCGGACCTTTTGAGTCGCCTTCTTACGGTGAATCTTTCTTCCTTTGTCGGAACCGAAATCGTGATCGCGATTCGAACTTGTATCCGAGAAATCATCATCAATTCCATCGAACATGGTAATTTGGCGATCAGCTTCGACGAAAAGACAGAGGCTCTTGCGCAAGGACGTTATCTCGAATTTATTCAGGAACGTCAGAAAGAGCCGTTTTATAACTACAGAACGGTAAAGGTTTCCTATTCTTTAAACGCAAGAAGAATCGGTTTTCTCATCACCGACGAAGGGGAAGGTTTCGATTATAAGAAAATTCTTAACCTGGACATAGAAAAACTCAATGAGACAAGTTTGACCCACGGGCGAGGGATCGTGATGACTCGGAGGGTTTTTGATATCATCAAATTCAATGAAAAGGGGAACAAGGTTCTCTTGATCAAATATTTGAAAAAACCGCTCCGTTATAAACGGGAAAAAACTTCTTTTGACGTTTGAAATTTTTTTTTTGATTCGGACGTTCAGGGAGAATCATACTTTTTGAATGTGAGACAATTGGAGCGTGTGGGAACTCTCACAAAAGATTGGCTTCACGAAAAAATCTCTCACTGTGGGAACTCTCACAAAAGATTGGCTTCACGAAAAAATCTCTCACTGTGGGAACTCTCACAAAAGATTGGCTTCACGAAAAAATCTCTCACTGTGGGAACTCTCACAAAAGATTGGCTTCACGAAAAAATCTCTCACTGTGGGAACTCTCACAAAAGATTGGCTTCACGAAAAAATCTCTCACTGTGGGAACTCTCACAAAAGATTGGCTTCACGAAAAAATCTCTCACTGTGGGAACTCTCACAAGAAGATTGGCTTCACGAAAAAGTCCCGCACTGTGGGAACTCTCACAAAAGATTGGCATTGCGAAAAAATCTCTCACTGTGGGAACTCTCACAAGAAGATTGGCTTCACGAAAAAGTCCCGCACCGTGGGAACTCTCACAAGAAGATTGGCTTCACGAAAAAGTCCCGCACTGTGGGAACTCTCACAGAAGATTGGCTTCACGACAAAAGTTCCACACTGTGGGAACTCTCACAGAAGATTGGCTTCACGAAAAAATCCCGCACTGTGGAAACTCTCACAGAAGATTCGATTCACGATAAAGTCCCCACTGTGGGAACTCTCACAAGAAGATTAAAATTTCTGAGCCACACCAAAAAACAAGGTCGTTGTCAAAGCCTGGAACTCGAGCTTCCTCGAAAATTGATGAGTCGCGAAAATTGCGGTCTGGTTCGTAGATTCGGTGAGAGGAGTCACACGTCCGTCTTCTCTCAAATAAAAACTCGCAGTCTCTCCGTTGAAGTTCCCAGTAAGCGAAGGAATATTGATCCAAGAGAGCGCCAACCCGAGTTGAAGACTCGTTGAATCCGTGACCTTCCGACTCAAGGCGCCTTCCGCACGAAATTCAATCCCCGTTCCCGTCAGAGAGCCTTCTTGTTTGAAATATTCTTTTCCTGAAGTTCCATATCCGGTGGAATCCCAATAGACTTGAGACATTCCCACGCCGAGACCTCCTTCAAAGGTCCAACGTTTGTAGTTCCATTCTTCCCAATACATCAAGAGAAAATAAGGATTGGAAAGTTTAAAACTCAGATCCGTATAAAAGGGCTCGGAAGACAATTGTTTTAGGCCGAATTTCTGCCATTCCCGATAACCTCCGATAAATCCGACCTTGCTCTCGGCGCCGATCTTCCTTCGGAGAAAAATTTCTCCTTGGGCAACGTATTTTGGAGGATCGAGTTTGGTTTTAGAAAGAACTCTTGGATCATAGGTATCCGTAAATCCTCTCAGATAAGAATTGAGCCTGTCTTCTCCCTTGTAACCGAACCCGGCTCTGAGTCCGAGTTCCCAATAGAGTTTTTCTTCGCTCTCCAACTCGATCTGAGGTTTGTTTGCATATTCCTTTGTTTTCGGATAAGAATTTTGTGCTTCCAAAGAGGATGGAGAAAGCCAGAGAGAAAGAGCGAATGGGAAAAAAAGTAAGACACGGAATGAGATCCCGAAAATTTTGCTGGTAGCCCTCATAATTACAGGATTTATAGCAAGGACTTCCATAAAAAGCGGATTTTCTTTCATATCGGGTGGGACCATGTTTCAACTTCATTTTTTTCAATTTTTCGATTGGGATTTACTCAAACCTTTCTTTTACTTTCTGAGTTTTATCGGAATCTATCTGACCCTTCGTCTTCGGTTTCCACAGATTCGGTTCCTTTTCCTTGCGGTGAAAATCTTCTCGGGCAATATGGACTACAAAGGTTCGAGAGGAAGACTCGTTCATTCACAGGCCTTCTTTTCTGGCACCGCATCTTCTCTCCTTCCGGGTGCAATTATCGGTTCGGCGCTCGCCCTTATGATCGGAGGTCCAGGAGTTCTTCTCTGGATTTGGATTTCCTCTTTTCTCATCATGCCTCTTCGTTTTGTATCTTCCACGCTTGCGATCCGTTTCCGGACCAAAACCGCGACGGGAAGATATCTTTCCGGACCGATGTATTTTATCGAAAAGGCGCTCAAGGCACGCTGGCTCGCAGTGAGTTTTTCCATTGCGGGACTTTTTACGGTTCTTGTTATGGGTGGCGCGGTTCCGATGTTGTATGTGACTCACATCGCGAGTAAGGCTTTCGAAGTCACTGGAATGACGGTTCCTTTTTTGTTGTCCGTGATTCTTGTCTTTATCGTTTTGGGAGGAGTGAGAAGGGTCGGTAAGATTTCTGCGTATCTGGCTCCGATCGGGATTCTCCTTTTTTTCGCGGGTTATTTTTTTCTATTTAAGAATTCTCTGATGAACTTTCAGCATTTCCTCTGGCTCTCTCTTCAAGAGGCGTTTCAACCTGTGACCGCGATCGCGGGAGGAAGTTTTGTTCTTGCGAGAACCTTCAGTATGGCTTCTGGAATTTTCTTCGTCTCGACGGAGACAGGAATCGGAAAGAGCGCCGGCATTTCGGGAGTCGTAAGAACGGATTTTCCCGCAAAACAAGGACTTGTGAGTATGCTCGCAACCTTTTTTGAAGGATTTATCGTATCCACACTCGTGATCTACGCGCTTTCTTCATACGGAGCGTTCAAGATGGAAGAGCAGATGTTTTTCTTGAATACGCTTTTTCAAGGACATACAAATCCGATCAACGCGGCCTTCTTTACATCCTTTCTTCTTTTCGGAGTCGTATCGATCACGGGCTGGTTTTATACGGGAGAACAAAACGCTCTCTACATTCTCGGAGAAAAGTTCGCGAACTTCTTTCGAATTCTTTTCTTAATCACGATCCTCTCCGCGGCCTATCTCTACGTGAAGAATGGGGAAGCGATTCTCTACGACGCCTTCGGACTCGGATATTCTCTTTCCATCATCACTGCTGTTCCCGTTCTCATCTCGTTAGTTCTTTTGGAAAAAATCGCAAGGATGGAATTGAAACGTTTCCTCATGGAAAGCGGAGCGAGATACGAGGTCTTAAAGGATTTTTATCTCCTGATTCTTTCCATCGTTCCCAAAAATTTGCTTTCGAGATTGTTCGGACTTCTCGCGTCCTCTCGGCTTCCCCGTTTTATTTTGATCCCGATCTTAAAGGCGTTTGCGAGGGCGTATAAGATCAATCTAGACGAGGCGGAATTGGAAATACAGGAATACAATTCACTCAACGCATTCTTCACAAGAGCCTTGAAAGCGGGAGCGAGAATCGTAGATTCCGCGGAGAACGAGATGGTTTCTCCTGTGGATGCGAAAATCACCGGATACGGAGATATCAATCAAAGAGTAATCATTCAGGCGAAGGGAGTGGATTACAATTTAAAAGAACTCTTAGGCGGAGGCGCTTCCCAATATCTGGACGATTTTTCCAACGGAAAATACATCACATTCTATCTTTCCCCTCAGGACTATCACAGAATCCATTCCCCGGCTTACGGAAGAATATTAGGATATTATTATGAACCCGGGAAACTCTTTCCGGTGAACGAACTCGCCGTTTTCGGAATCCGGGGACTTTTTCCAAAGAACGAAAGATTGATCACATATCTACAAACCGAATATGGAAAAGTCGCCGTGATCAAAGTGGGCGCCTCCAATGTGGGAAGAATCCGGGTCACCTACGACAATAAGATCGTGACGAATACTCTCATTCGAAGCGCGAGAACAGTGGAATACAAGGACGTTTCGATCATGATCGACAAAGGCGCGGAGCTCGGAAGATTCGAGATGGGCTCCACCGTGATTCTTTTGATGGAGAAGGAAACCTTTACTTTTGATTCTCTCCCTCTGAACGAAAAGATCACCTACGGAACACCGATCGGAAAGTTCATCGAGAAAAAATGCAAACTTCCAAAATGAAGGCAGTCGATTTGAAAGTGTGGGAACTCTTACAAGGATCTTTGAGATAAAGAATGGAACCCTTGAGCTTAAAAGCGACCACTCCCGATCAAATCGACTTTGACGAGACAACCCTGAAGATCACTTGGAAAGATGGGAACACTTCCATCTTTGATCTCTTGGATTTAAGAAAGCGTTGTCCTTGTGTCGTCTGCAAGGGCGGGCACGGCGGGAAAGTAGGAACTACCACCGGAGGAATCCAGAAGATTTCTCTGTACGGAGTCAACAAAGTTGGTCGTTATGCGATCAACCCCGTCTGGAGCGACAATCATCAAACGGGAATTTATTCCTTTGATGCTCTGAGAATGCTTGCGGATGGACTTGGCGGAGACCTCACTCTCTGAAAGAGAGCTTTTTTTTAGAAAAAGGGTTGTTTTAACCCGAAAACCCGGTGGAATCCAGTGGGGAAGAAAAAAATGAGGTGACAAAAACCCTTTTCTTATGTCCCATTAACCAAAATTCCCGGGAGAGTTCCCAAAATGGGCGAAGGTTCCCTTTCACAGGAAGAAATTGATGCACTACTAGCCGGAGCGAGCGATTCGTTTGATCCGGGGGCGGTAGCTTCCACAGCCGCACAAAAAGATGTTCCGGGAATGTCCCCCGTGGACCGGGACATCTTATCGGATTTGCTTTCTTCTTGTTTTCAAGTCGCCGGGAACACGTTAGGCGCCGTTCTTTCCCGTTCTTCCGCATTCTTAAATCCAAACGCGGAAACCAAGTCGCGCAAGGATATCGAATCCGAACTCAAGTCCGGATCCTTCCTTTTGTATTCTACGTTATCCGGAAGCGTGAACGGAAGAGTTGTCCTTGCGATGTCCGCCGAAAACGCGGTGAAGATCGCAAATTCCATGATGGGCGGTTTTGATTCCGGAGATCTCGACGAAGCACAGATGCAGACACTTCGAGATTCTTTGACTCCCGTAATGGGCGCTTTGATTTCTCAGATCAGTACGAAGACCGG
Organism: Leptospira stimsonii; assembly: GCF_003545885.1. Taxonomy (NCBI): domain Bacteria; kingdom Pseudomonadati; phylum Spirochaetota; class Leptospiria; order Leptospirales; family Leptospiraceae; genus Leptospira; species Leptospira stimsonii. The sequence continues at coordinate 308,376 of NZ_QHCT01000003.1, read as the reverse complement.
AGGAGGAGTGAACGGTTCTCCTTCCGAAACGAGAAATGTAACTTCTCCTGCCGCCTTGGTTTTGCCGGATGGAGAAACGATCGTGAGAGTATTCTTCAACCTTACGATCGAAAGTATTCCTTCTTTTCGAGTTCAATTCTTACTCTCCCTTTCTACGGCCGCAGACCTTTTGAATCTTTATCGTCGTTCCGGAAGCGGTGGCGGGGATATGGGTGGGATGGGAATGGGGGGCATGGGTGGAATGGGAATGTCCGCAGGCTCCATGTCCGTGAAGTCCGTCGCGTTTCCAAATTTAGGAACCGCGAGCGGCGCCTCCAGCACTCCGAACTTAAATCTTCTCATGGACGTTCAGATGAGCGTCACGGTAGAATTGGGAAGAACCAAGATGTACATCAAGGACATCCTGGGTTTGGGAGAAGGTTCCATCATCGAGCTCGACAAGCTCGCAGGTGAACCTGTGGATCTTTTGGTAAACGGAAAGCTGATCGCAAAGGGTGAGGTCGTGGTCATCGACGAAAACTTCGGGGTTCGGGTCACTGACATTGTAAGCCCTACCGATCGGATCAAGCCGGAGGGCAAGTGAAGTCTCTGGAAACTTTCCGAGATTTCAGAAAGACGATCGTTTCTGCCTTTCTGATTCTTCTCGTATCAACTCTATTCTTTACCTCCATACAAGCTCAGTCAGAAAGAGAACTCATGGACGAGGCTCTTAAAAAAGAATTGGGACAACCTCCTGTGTCCAAAGAAGAATCCAAGAAGAACGAAACCGTCAAAACGGAAAATCCTTCCGCGGTTGTAAAACCTCCCGCTAATTCTGGAGAATCCGCCGAGACAAATCCGGTCGCAGAACGATATAAAACCAGTGACGAAGGTCCAGGGATCGCAGGAACACTCTTCCGAGTCGTTTTTATATTAGCACTTCTTTGTGTAGGACTTTATTATATTCTTAAATATGTTGCGAAGAATCGAGAAGGGCGATTACCCGTTCGCGGAGAAATGAACGTTCTTTCGAGTCTTCTGCTCGGGCCGAACAAACAGCTTCAAATCGTAGAAGTTTCCGGTCGTCTTCTTGTGTTAGGCGTCGCGGACAACGGGATCAACTTGATCACGGAAATTTCCGATCCGGAAGTAAGACATAGAATTCTTCAAAAGAAAGAAACCTTTGATCCTCCGGAAGGCGGATTTTTGGTAACGGTCCTGGAACAGATTAAGGACTTGAATTCGAGAATCTCCGGAAATCAGGAAGGTCCACCCGGAGGAACGGAGAAAACCGAGGCGGCCCGGGACGAAAAACGAAGGCAGACTCGGAAAAAACTCGATGAACTCAAAGAAAAAACAAGCTCGCTCGAAAGCGGGCTTTTCGATTTGAGATCGTAAGCACGGGACTTCAGTTTTAGGGAAATTTTTAAGGTGAAAATGAGACATAAAAAAATTATAAAGAACATAACATGGATCCTCTTGCTCGTGATGGGATTATCCTTGGGTTCTTTTTTCACTTTGGAAGCTCAGTCTTCCGGGACGAGAATTCCGATTCCCAATTTGAATATCAACGTCAACGAAGCGAAGAGCCCGAGAGAGACGAGCCTTTCTCTGATGGTTCTCTTTCTCGTTACGATTCTTTCGCTCGCGCCGGCAATCGTGATGTCTCTGACTTCGTTTACGAAGATCGTGATCGTTTTGGATTTTGTGAGGAGGGCGCTTTCGATTCAGAACCTTCCACCGAATCAGGTGATGATGGGCCTCGCTCTTTTTATGACGTTCTTTATCATGGCGCCGACTTTGAATGTCGTGAACGAAAGAGCCTTAACCCCCTATCTCGAAGGTAAGATCGATACGAACGCTTTTTTTGAAAAAGGAATGGTTCCGATCCGAGAATTTATGATGCGTCAGATCGGGACTTCCGGTGCGAAGGACGTTGCCCTTTTTTTGAAGATCGGAAAAGTGGAAAAGGTAGAATCCTTTGACGACGTTCCTTCTTACGTCTTGATTCCCGCGTTTATGCTAAGCGAAATCAAAAAAGCTTTTTGGATCGGGATCATCATCTTTATTCCGTTTATCGTAATCGATCTTGTTGTCGCTTCCGCGCTTCTTTCGATGGGTTTGATGATGCTCCCTCCCGTGATGGTGAGTCTTCCGTTTAAGTTGATCCTGTTTGTCCTTGTGGACGGGTGGAATTTGATCGTCTACGAACTCGTGAGGAGTTATAAATGACGGAGCTGGAGGCGATGTCTCTGATTCGGGACGCACTTTATATCACTCTGAAGATCTCTTCTCCGATTCTTCTTACCGCCTTGGTGGTGGGTCTGATCATAGGGATTTTACAAACCACCACTTCCATTCAGGAACAGACTATTGCGTTCGTTCCAAAACTCGTCGCGATCTTCATCGTGATCGTGATCTTTTCTTCCTGGATGATTCAGACGATGACGGACTATACTCGAAACCTATTTATGATGATAGAGAAATTTTAGAATATTATGGAATACTTTATCAATCATTTTCAAGTTTTCCTTCTCATCCTTTCTAGGTTGATGGGACTCTTGTCGGTTGCGCCGATCTTTTCTTATCCTTCGATCAGCGTTCCGCAGAAGATGATTTTTTCCTTTTTGGTTTCTGTCATTTTATTTCCGGTGACTGCCGGATTTTTACCTCCCGTTCCCGGAGATATGGGAAGTTACGGCCTCGTTGTCATCGGAGAGGCTTTGATCGGAGTTCTTCTCGGATTTATGATCAGCTTGATCTTTGCATCCTTTCAGATGGCCGGAGAATTTTTTAACGTTCAGTTGGGTTTTGGTTACGCTGAGATTTTGGACCCGGTGACTCAGACGAGTTTGCCCGTAATCAGCACTTTAAAGAATCTTTTGGGAATGATTCTCTTTTTGACGTTAGGCGCTTATCGGATCATGTTCGAGAGCCTGGCATATTCTTTTGAAAAGATTCAAGTGCTCAGTTTCGCTCCTGAAATTCAAAACGGAATTTATAAGGCGATAGAAAATGCGGTGGGAGCGATGTTTCTTGTCGCGTTCAAGTTATCACTGCCAGTTTTAGGGATCATTCTCTTGGTGACGGTCTCGGAAGCTCTGATGGGGAAGGCCGCTCCGCAGTTGAATATTCTTCAACTTTCATTTCCGATCAAGGTGACGATCGGTTTGATCGTGATGATCTTTATCATTCCTTATCTCGTCTCTCAGATGGGAGCGGCATTCGATTTGTCATTTGATAAATTGAATCTGATGCTCCAGGAGTGGCCCCAACAATGAGACGACTCCTTTTGCAAAACTGTCGTAGTTCCGACTTTTTCCGTGAAACGTTCGCGCCCCACCCTGATCTTGGGTGGTGGGGTGAGGCGGTGGGAAGAATCGGGAGATTTTTCTCTATCACAGGAATCCCCTTTTTTCAAGGGAAAATTTCTCTCAGAGGCGTCGTAGGAATTCCGACCGTAACATTTCATTCTAAAGAAAAATCTTTTCGAAAAGCAGGGGAGATCTGTCGTAGTTCCGACTTTTTCCGTGAAACGTTCGCACCCCGCCCTAATCTTGGGTGGTGGGGTGAGGCGGTGGGAAGAATCGGGAGATTTTTCTCTATCACAGAAAACCCCTTTTTTCAAGAAGAATTCTTCCTCCCCGATCTTGTAGGAGTTCCCACATGCTCCTAAAAATATTTCTTTCCATTCTTGATTTTTTTCGAATCGAAGCGGGGGCCTTCTTTCGATTTTACGAACCCATTCCTATTTCGTCTAACGTGTCCGATTTTAAAATCGACCTCCAGCTCTTTGCGGCGGAAGACGAGGGTCGAACCGAACCCGGATCGGAACGAAGGAGAAGAGAGGAACGCGAAAAAGGAAACGTTCCCAAATCACCGGAACTCCCGGCCGCGGTTGTTCTTCTCGCGGGTGTGGTTCTTGTTTATCTCATGGGAGAATACTTCTTCATGAGAACGTTTTATATTCTTCGCAAATACATTCACGGTGTCGGACAACGCACCGATATCAGCTCCGAATCCGTAACGGAACTCTTGAAGAATGCGTCCACGGATCTCTTTACTCTTCTCTGGCCCCTTCTCGGAATCACTTTGGTCGGAGCCGTCATAGGAAACGTCGCTCAAGTGGGATTCATGTTCGCACCCCGCGCTCTGAGTTTTAATTTTAGTCGAGTGGCTCCCAATTTTAAGAAAGTCCTCCCGACACGTCAGACGCTCTTCAACTTGGGGAAATCGCTCGCGAAGGTCGGACTCATCGGTTGGGTTTCTTATATCATCATCAGTCGAGATTTCTTCCCGATCCTTCTTTCGGGAGAGATGGGACTCGAACAAGCGGTGGCTCTTATCATGAGCACTTCCTTTAAGATCTTCCTCGTCGTGGGAATCATTCTTCTCGCGATCAGCGTCGTGGATTATTTGTATCAAAGATACGAATATGAAGAATCCTTAAAGATGACTCCTTCCGAAGCCAAAAGAGAAGCCAAGGAATCCGACGGGGATCGTTCTCTGCAAGCAAGAAGAAGACAACTTGCAAGAGATATGATGAACAAACGTAAGATGCTCGCGAAAGTTCCCGAGGCAGACGTAGTCATCACAAACCCGACTCACTTCGCGGTGGCTCTGGAATACAAACCGGGAATTCACAAGGCTCCGATCGTCGTCGCTAAGGGTGTGGATGACTTCGCGCTTCTGATCATTCGTATCGCAAGAGAAAATGGCGTTCCTACGATTGAAGATCGTCTGCAAGCAAGAGGTCTTTACGAGGAAGTGGAACTCGGCGCGGAAGTTCCACAACAATTCTATCGCGCGATCGCAACCATTCTCTCCCGTCTTGAATCTTTCCGGAGAGCTGTGTAAGAGGAAACTATGGAAAAGAAATGGTGGAATCAGTCGGACGTAATTTTAGGAGTGGGCGCCGTGGCAATCGTTGCCATGTTGGTCATTCCTCTTCCAGGATTTATATTAGATATTTTGATTATTGTGAGTTTGGCGATAGGGCTTTTGGTGCTCTTGACCTCACTCTCCGTAAAGGAACCGGCTGATTTTTCGATCTTCCCGAGTTTACTTTTGATCACTACTTTGTATCGTCTTGCGCTCAACGTTTCTACGACTCGTCAGATTCTTTCGAAAGGTCCGGCGATGAACAGTAGTATCATCGATGCATTCGGTTCGTTTATCATCGGAAGCGAATCCGGCCTTTCCAAATATGTAGTCGGCTTCATCATCTTCATCATCTTGGTTCTCGTTCAGGTCTTGGTGATCACAAAAGGTGCGACTCGGATCTCCGAAGTTGCGGCCCGATTCACTTTGGATGCCTTGCCCGGTAAACAGATGGCCATCGACATGGAACTTTCTTCCGGAAACATCAACGAGGAAGAAGCCAAAAAAAGAAGAAAGAAGATCGAAGCGGAAGTCGATTTCTACGGATCCATGGATGGAGCGAGTAAGTTCGTCCAAGGGGACGTCCGAGCCGGTCTGATCATTACCGCCATCAACTTGTTAGGTGGAGTGATCATCGGAGCTTCCATTCGAGGAGAATCCTTCACACAAGCGATCGAAACCTACGGAAAGTTTACCATTGGTGACGGTCTCGTTTCTCAGATTCCTGCGCTTCTGACAACGGTTGCGACCGGTATCATCGTAACTCGTTCGGGTTCCGAATCCGATCTTGCTACTCAGTTCAAAAACCAACTCTTCAGCAATTCTAAGGTTCTCTATGTCGTTGCGGGAAGTTTGGGATTTTCGGCATTTATCCCGGGTCTTCCCTTTTTTCCTCTCCTCATCCTCTCTTCTGGAATCGCCTACTTGGGATATTCTCTCGAACAAACGGTCAAAGAGCAACTTGAGTCGATCGAGAAAAAAGAGAAAGAATCCGGTCAGGATCGTAAGCCGAAAGATTTTTACGAAGAGCTTCGAACCGATCCGATCGAAATCGAAGTCGGTTATCATCTCATTCCGTTAGTCGACGCTTCCCAGGGCGGGGCGCTTTTGGATCAGATCAGCAACCTGCGTAAAAAATTCGCCCAAGACAACGGGGTCGTCATACCTCCGGTAAGAATATTAGATAATCTTGATCTCAATCCGGATACGTATTCGATTAAGATCAACGGAACCGAAGTGGGAGCTTCGACCGTAAAACCGGACAAACTCATGGCCCTCAATACGAGTCCGGGAAATGCGGAAGCGATCCAAGGAGAAGATTTCTTGGAACCGTCTTTTGGACAAAAGGCAAAATGGATTTCTTCCGAAGACAAGTCCGAAGCGGAAGCAAAGGGTTACACAGTCGTCGACGCGTCCACGGTCGTTGTCACACATCTTAAGGAACTCCTCGCGACACACGCGTCCACCTTGCTCGGTCGTGAAGAAGTCAAAAAACTTCTGGATCACTACAAAGCGACGTACCCGACCCTCGTCAATGAATTGGACGCAGATAAACCGGGTAATTTGGGAATCATTCAACAAGTATTGCAGAATCTTCTCAGAGAAGGATTGGGAATTCGAAACCTCGTTCCGATCTTAGAATCGATCGCAAACAATCTTTCCAAATATCAGAATCCTTACATTCTCACGGAACTCGTCCGTCAGTCGGTTTCAAGAACCGTGGTTCGAGACTATCTTTCTATGGACGGCAAATTGCGAGTGATCACTTTAGAAAGTAGAATCTTGGATCGTCTGAACAAGTCGATCACACAAGACCGAATCGAAAATCGAGACGTCCTTTCTCTTCCACCCGATTTTTATAGAAGGTTGATCGATGGGGTCGCCGAACTCTACCGCAATTTTAGAACGGAAGGAAAGTTCCCGATCTTTGTGGTCAACAGAGAAGTCAGACTTCCTTTTTCGTATCTGCTCGCAAAGGAATTTCCTCCTCGCAATTTTGGAGTTCTCGCCTACGAAGAAATTCATTCTTCCGTGGATTCGGTGATCGAAGCGGAACTCAAACTTCCTCAAACACAGACTGCGACTGCCGGAGTCGGGGAAGAAGTATGAAATTATTAGAATATTCGATTTTTCTGAATCAGAAAAATCAAGGAGTCAAACATGGAGTTTGCTAAAATTCGCGGAAAAAGTTACCAAGACTGTTTAATGGAAATGAAAATGAAATACGGTCCAGAGGCGACCGTGATTTCGCAGACTGTCGTCACCGAAGGTGGTGTGATGGGCACGGGACTTCTCGCAAAGAAGGTGATCGAAATTCAGATTGGAATTCCCGAAAAACAGGCTTCCCGGGAAAAGATCGAACGAAAACTTCAGGATTTAAAAGACCTTCTCAAACAAAAGTCCTATGCGGCTCCGGAGAGGAAAAAAACTCTTCAGACCTTAAAACCTCTTTCTCGAACTCTGGAAGAAAGAGAAACCGCGACTCTGACTGCCGAGGACAACTGGGACTTGGAAGAGATCACGACCGAACCCGAAAGAGTGGGAATCTCCTTCGAGAAGGAACTCTTGGATCGAACTTCTCGAACTTCGAAAGAGACATCCCCTGTTCGAGGAAGAAAGGATTCTCCCTTGACAAGACTGGGCGAGAGATGGGTTCGCGAAGGAATGAGCCAAACCTATGTGGACGAGATTCTTTCAAAAGTCGAAGAGAGACTTTCCCCGATCGATCAAGGTCGTAATCACGCGGTTTCAGAAAGGGCCATTGAAGTTTTGAAGGAAAGGGTGAGCGTGGATTCCGATCTTTTTAGAGGTACAGGAAAGAATCAGCGAAAAGTGGTCTTTTTAGTGGGACCGACTGGTTCCGGCAAAACGACCAGCGTTGCCAAACTTGCGGCAAAATATTTCCTTCATATGGGAAAATCCGTTTCGCTTTATACGACGGACAACTATAGAATCGCCGCAATCGAACAACTCAAACGGTACGCAGACACGATGGGAATGCCGTTCTATCCCGTAAAAGACATAAAAAAGTTTAAGGAAACTCTGGCCCGAGACGGATCCGAATTGATCCTCATCGACACTGCCGGTTACAGCCATCGAAATCTGGAACAACTCGAAAGGATGAATTCTTTTCTTTCCTGTTTTGGAGAAAAAGACTCGGTGGAAAATCTTCTTGTCCTTTCTGCGACTTCTTCCTATCATCATACAAGTACGGTATTGAAAGCCTATGAGTCTTTGAACTATCGAAGAATTCTTCTCACCAAATTGGATGAGGCAGATTTTTTAGGTGGTTTTCTCGAACTGGCCGATACATACTCTAAGAGTTTCACATACTTTAGCGTGGGGCAAGAAGTTCCTTTTGATATACTTCCTGCCGATAAAAAGCTCATGGCTGAATGTGTTGTAATTCCGGAGAAAATTGCTGAGCTGAGAGGAGAAGTCTTCACCGTTGCTGGTGGCTGATTCCGATCAGGCTGGAAAGAGGTAAAGAATGGACCAGGCGACTCATTTACGGAA